>CAIYCP010000275.1 GCA_903924715.1 uncultured beta proteobacterium | reverse complement strand
TGCGTGTGCTGCACCGTACGTGGCGACCTGATGCGCACGCTTAATGACTTACGTACCCGGCGCCAAGCGGGTGAGCTTAAGTTTGAACGCGTCATCATTGAAACAACCGGCATGGCCAACCCAGGCCCGGTGTGTCAGACCTTCTTCATGGACGATGACATCGCCGACTACTACCGCTTAGATGCGGTGGTCACCGTCGTCGATGCCAAACACGGCATGGATACCCTCGACACACAAGAAGAAGCTCAAAAACAAGTGGGCTTTGCCGATCGAATCCTAGTCTCGAAAAAAGACCTGGTCACTGAACCCGAGTATGCCGCTCTGCGTCGTCGCATCGTGCACATGAACCCGCGCGCCTCTATTGAAGCCGTGCACTTTGGTGAAACCGATCTCAAGCAACTCATTGATATCAGCGGCTTTAACTTAAATACGATTCTCGATATCGATCCACAGTTTTTGGCCGATGATCATCCTGATGCCGCACACGACCATGACCACGACCATGCGCATGGCCACGATCATGATCACAGCACTTGCGGACATGATCACAGCCACGATCACGAGCACGGCCACGATCACGGACATGATCACAACCATGATCCCGCCACTTGTACCGACCCCGCACACAATCACAAGCCGCCGCACAATGATGACATCGGCGCTTTTGTCTTCAAGTCAAACAAACCTTTTGATCCCGAGCGCCTTGAAGAATTTTTAGGTGGCGTGGTTCAGGTATACGGCCCAGATTTACTGCGCTATAAAGGTATTCTGTACATGAAAGGCATCAATCGTCGCATGCTGTTTCAAGGCGTGCATATGATGATGGGCGCAGAGCCTGGCAAACCTTGGTTGGCCAGCGAAAAGAAAAATACCAAGATGGTTTTCATCGGACGCAAACTGCCACAAGAAATTTTCACAAAAGGTCTTGAGCAGTGTCTGGCAAAGTAGTTGCTCTGCAAGAAATTCGCAGAGCCTAATTAACTGGAGTGACTTCATGGCAACTCAGGCAACCAAGGCATCAAAATCCGCGGCAACCAAAGGCGCAGCAGCTAAAAAACCTGCGCCGGCCAAGCTTATGCCGCTCGTCGCCGCCAAAAAAGTGACTCCGACCAAGGCCAGTTCCTCGGCCAAGACTTCAACACCCGCTAAGGTTTCCATGCCCTCCAAGAACACCCCTTCAACAAAAGCTGCAACACCCGCTGCCGCAGCGCCCAAGGCCGCTGCTATCGCATCAAAAGCCGTCAAGAAAAATCCAAAATCAAATGGTGACTTGTCAGAAAACAATTTGCCCTCAGAGGCTGAATTGTTGCGTATGCCCGAAGACGAATACATGAACGAACGTCAGCTCGGTTTTTTTCGCGATCGTCTGCGCCAACTTGAACAAGACATCTTGAATAACGCGGGCGCCACCACCGAGCATCTGCGCGAAACGCAATTTGTGCCGGATCCTGCTGATCGCGCCACCATTGAAGAAGAGCACGCGCTTGAACTGCGCACGCGCGACCGCGAGCGCAAACTGTTGAAAAAAGTTCAGCAGTCTATCGTACGTATCGACAGCGGTGAATACGGCTGGTGCGATGAAACCGGAGAACCGATCGGTCTTCGCCGTTTGTTAGCACGCCCTACCGCAACCCTGTCTCTCGAAGCACAAGAACGCCGTGAGATGCGTCAAAAAATGTTCGGAGATTAAACTCGGTTCGATCAAGCTTGGTCATTTAAAACCAGGCCATCGTTCACCTTTTAGTTCAGGCCCCCAAAGCACACTCCAAGAAGATCGAGTGTGCTTTTTTACTCTAGAGCGTCAGCATGGAACAATTTCACGGCACGACCATCGTCAGCGTTAGGCGTGGCAATCACGTTGCACTCGGCGGTGATGGCCAGGTCACCCTTGGCAATATCGTCATCAAAGCGACTGCACGCAAAATTCGCCGCCTTTATCACGACAAGATTCTTGCGGGCTTTGCCGGCGCAACCGCCGATGCGTTTACGCTGCAAGAACGCTTTGAAGCCAAACTCGAAAAGCATCAAGGGCACTTGATGCGCTCAGCCGTTGAACTCACGCGCGACTGGCGCACCGATCGCGTCTTGCGGCGCCTTGAAGCGATGTTGATCGTCGCCGATCGCGACCACACCCTTGTGCTCACTGGCAACGGCGATGTGCTCGAACCCGAAAACGGGATTGCATCGATCGGCTCGGGGGGCGCCTATGCGCAAGCTGCCGCGCTTGCCCTACTGCGCAATACTGAACTCAGCCCAGAAGTGATTGTCAAACAATCACTTGAAATCGCGGGCGACCTTTGCATCTATACCAATCAACAACACTTGATTGAAACCCTGGAATAAGTATGTCTGCCTCAACCATGACCCCCAGTGAAATTGTCTCTGAGCTCGATAAACATATCGTCGGTCAGGATCGGGCCAAGCGCTCGGTTGCCGTCGCGCTGCGCAATCGTTGGCGTCGTCAACAAGTCGCTGAACCGCTGCGCACTGAAATTCATCCAAAAAATATTTTGATGATCGGACCAACGGGTGTCGGAAAAACTGAAATTGCGCGGCGACTCGCCAAGCTTGCAGATGCGCCCTTTATTAAAATTGAAGCCACCAAGTTTACCGAGGTGGGCTATGTCGGTCGCGATGTTGACACCATCATTCGTGATCTTGCTGAAATCGCGATCAAACAAACGCGCGAACAAGAAATGAAACGGGTACGTACGCAGGCCGAAGATGCTGCCGAAGATCGCATCCTCGACGTCTTACTCGCGCCTGCCCGCGCCGCGGATGGCTCGCCCATTCGTGAAGAAACTGCCACACGTCAGACCTTTAGAAAACGTCTGCGTGAAGGCCATCTCGATGCGACTGAAATTGACATTGAGGTTGCACAAGCAGCGCCTCAAATGGACATCATGACCCCACCGGGCATGGAAGATATGGCCGAGCAATTAAAAGGCATGTTCGCCGGCCTGGCACGCGAAAAAAAGAAATCGCGCAAAATGACTGTGAAAGAAGCATTCAAACTGCTCACCGACGAAGAAGCCTCTAAGCGCGTGAACGAAGATGATTTGCGCGCGCTGGCGATTCATAAAGTCGAACAGCACGGCATTGTATTTTTAGACGAAATCGACAAGATTGCTGCGCGACAAGAAACCAGTGGCGCAGATGTTTCGCGCCAAGGTGTACAGCGCGATCTGCTACCGTTGGTTGAAGGCACAACGGTCACCACCAAATACGGCATGATTCGCACCGATCATATTTTATTTATCGCCTCGGGTGCCTTTCACTTGTCACGGCCTTCAGATCTGATTCCAGAGTTACAAGGGCGCTTTCCGATTCGTGTTGAGCTTGACTCGCTCACAGCCAAAGATTTTGTGCGTATCTTATGCGACACCGATGCGTCACTCACCAAACAATACAGCGCGCTATTGGCAACTGAAGACGTTCACCTTGATTTCACCACTGAAGGTATTGCCCGCTTGGCCGAGCTTGCCTTTGAAGTCAATGAACGTACTGAAAATATTGGCGCACGACGGTTATATACCGTCATGGAAAAACTACTTGAAGATCTATCCTTTGATGCCTCGGCAAGTAGTGGTAAAACCGTGACGCTTGATGTAGCCTACGTCAATGACAAGCTTGCTGAAGCAGCAGCCAGTCAAGATCTAGCGAGATACGTGTTGTAAAACCATCTGGGAGACACACCATGCATGCATACGCCCGAACGCTGTTGTTTCTTGCATTTTCTGTCCTGAGTGTGCTCACTGTGTCGCCAGCAGTCGAGGCACAAGATTTTTCAGCAAAACCGATCACGCTAGTCGTCGGCTTCCCGGCTGGGGGTTCAAACGATCTCATCGCCCGCGTGATTGCGCCGCATTTAGGCGAAGCTTTAAAAACCTCGGTCATCATTGAAATCAAAGCGGGTGCCAGCGGCACAATCGCGGCGACCGCGGTCGTGCGCGCAGTGCCTGATGGGCACACCTTACTTGTCTCGAGCTTGAGCCCAACGGCGATCACGCCGCAAACCATGCGCAAACTGCCTTACGATCCGCGCACTGACCTCCTCCCAATCAATATGTTGGGCTATACGCCCGAAACAATTGCTGTGGGTCCGACCTTACCCAATGTCAAAACACTTTCGCAACTCATCGCGCTTGCACAAACCCGAGAGATCACCATGTCCTCGGCTGGGGTGGGTGGGTTTCCGCACCTCGCGATTGAACTGTTCACCCTTGCCACGAAAGGCAAGTTCGTTCACGTACCCTATAAAGGCGCAACGCCGGCCGTTGCCGACACTGCCGCCGGTCACGTCGACGCCACGATGATGGACACACCACCGCTGCTCGGGCTCATCAAAGATGGCCGCTTAACCGCGCTTGCCGTGGCAAGTGAAAAACGTTTGGGTGTGTTGCCAGATGTGCCAACTGCGCAAGAAACTGTGACAGGGTTTACCGCCATCAGCTGGATCGGGCTCTTTGCCCCTGCAAAGACACCTGATGCCGTCATTGCTCGAATCAATGACGCCTTAACGCAAACGCTCAAAAAACCCGATGTACTTGCGCAACTTGAAAAAGTCGCCCTACCGTCTGGGCTGATGGCTTCATCCGCTGAGTTTCAAAAGTTCGTCGCAGCCGAGTACATACGGTGGGGCGAGGTCTTAAAGCACGCCAAGATTGAACTGACGGATTAGAAATAAATTGCAGTGTTGAAGTGACCTTTTGACTCAAGAGAGCAGAACAAATGAAACCATCACTTCTACTATCGCTCCTAACCCTTCTCACCATGCTGGGCGGTACCGCACAGGCCGATGCGCTTGCTGATATCAAAGCAAGGGGCAAACTCATTTGTGGTCATACTCAAGCCAGCGAACCGTTTGGCTACCCCGACCAGGTCACTCGCCAATTCGTTGGCTTTGATGTCGACGTGTGTCGCGCACTCGCAAAAGGGCTTGGCGTTGACGTCGAACTCAAGGCGCTCGCCATTAATGCACGCATCCCTGAGTTAAAAACAAAACGCGTCGATGTCTTGGCTGCCTTGCTTGGCTATTCTGCTGAACGAGCCACCCAAGTTGACTATAGCTATCAGTATTACTTATCCAACCAGAAGGCTTTGGTCAAAGAAGCGTCGGGGTTTAAGACACTTCAGGCGTTGGCCGGTCGTAAATTAGGCGGATCAAAAGGCTCTAGTTCTGTAACGGCCGCTCAAAAACTTTTGCCCACCTCTAATATTCTCACCTATCAAGATAGCCCCTCGGCGTACTTAGCGCTGCAGCAAGACAAAGTCGAGGCGGTATTGTTTGGAGAGCTGATTTTGGCGAGGTTCGTTAAACAAGCCAAAGAGCAGGGGCAAGCGTTGGTCGAGATCATCGCCGAGCCTCTTTTTGTCGAACCCCAAGGAATCGGCGTCAATAAGGGTGAGACTGCCTTGCTAGCTGCAATCAATGAAATTTTGTTGACGATGGACCGGCAGGGCGACTTACAAATCATTTTTGATCAATGGGTCGGAAAGAACTCAGCCTATGGCTTTGTGCGCAACTACAAAGTCGAACCCATCGCGCCTTAATTAGAACGATTCGTTTTAATTCATTGAGAGCACTCTGGATATCTCCTTTCTTCTGACTGGAAACTACGCGGCCGATTTGAGACAAGGGCTATGGGTCACACTTGAGCTCTTTGCTGGATCCTGGGTGTTGGCTGTGCTTGTTGCTATGTTGCTAGCAGGCATTCGGGCACTGCCTGTACGCGCCTTCCAATTCTTGGTTGCAGCCATTGTCGAATATCACCGCAATGTTCCAGTGCTCGTTCAAATCCTAATCTGGTACTTCGCGGTGCCGCAAGTGTTGCCAGACGCGTTAAGAATTTGGGTGAATCGCCAAAACAGCGAATTCTTATTTTCCATGATTGCGCTGGCCTTAAACACGGGCGCCTTCATGTCCGAAGATTTGCGCAGCGGCCTGCGTGCGGTTCCTTCAGGGCAATTTGATGCCGCGCGTTCAGTGGGTCTCAGTGTTGTCGGTGCGCTGCGCTACGTCATGCTGCCTCAAGCAATACGCATCGCTGTGCCCGCGATGATCAATCAAACCGTATTTCTCTTTAAAAATACAAGTCTGGCAATGGCCGTTGCAGTGGGCGAACTGACCTATCGCTTGCACGAACTCGAGAATGCCACCTACCGAACCTTCGAAATTTTTATGTTCGGTACAGTGATCTACCTGGTATTTTCGTTCAGTCTGATGGGCCTGGGCGCCTGGTTCAGTCGACGATATCCCTCAGCGTATCGAGTCTGAGCATGCTGGATATCCTGCGCGACTTCGGTCTATTATTTTTACTCGGAAGCTACCCCCAAGGGCCTCTGGGCGGCCTGGCCGGTACTCTACTGCTCTCAACGCTTGGCCTACTTTTATCTTTTCCGTTAGCGCTTGCACTAGGTCTTATGCGCACCAGTACGCAGCGTTGGTTACTGTGGCCTGCCAGTGCCTGGGTCTATACCCTGCGCGGCCTACCCCTACTGATGCTCATTTTTTGGGCTTACTTTGGCATCCCCTTGCTGATTGGCCATGAAGTTTCAGCCTTTATCACGGTCGTTTGCGCAATCGTGATCTACGAAAGTGCGTTTTTAAGTGAAATTGTGCGGGCTGGACTTGAAGGACTGGCGCTTGGTCAAACGCAAGCCGCGCGCGCAATGGGTCTGACCTATTTTCAGACGATGCGTTATGTGTTGCTACCGCAGGCACTTACAAATATGTTGCCTTCGCTGCTCAATCAGTTCGTGTCCATCATTAAGGCAACGTCGCTAGCGTATGTCGTGGGCGTACACGAAGTCACGCTTGCGGCGAGTCAAGTCAACAGCATGCTGCTAACACAACCAATGCAAGTGTTTTTAATTTTAGCTGCTATGTATTTCATACTTTGTTTTTCGCTGAGCCGCGGCGCAAACGCCTTAGAACGCCATCTGGCTCAACGTCGAGGCAATTCAAACTGATCCCGCGCGACTAAACAACGGCAAACTATTTCGCAGCGCTTTGACGCAACACCAGAAACAGCTTGATCAAGATCACCATTTCTGGGATCCCAGAGATGAAGGTATCGTAGTTATCAAAGGTGGTCGAATACTCGAGATCACCGCTGCTTGAAATACCTTGCAGATAGCCCCAGACGTGCCAGGCGATCAAGGGTAACAGCCACACAGCTCGGCCTTTATCAAAGGCTTGCACTTTGACTAAAAAGTAGGCCACAGCAAAATACGCTGCAAAAATTAACAGGGTGGGGCTTGAGGACAAACCACCCGCTTCTGCTGCTGAGGTCGTTAAAAAATAAATGCCACAGTCAAACAGTGCGACATAGAAAAACATTTTCCAGAGCTCGGCCGGATTATCAAACGCTTTGAGTGGCGCTGCAGGCGTCATTACCTGAATCACGGGTGCGGCCACACCGGCGGGCTTATCTTGTTGCCCGGCATCAGGTGCCGTGACAATCGCCTTGCCACAGGCACTACAGAACTTGGCATCGTCTGCACATTTAGTGCCACAGGCTGAACAAAAGGGCATCACCGATCTCTCAAAAAAGAATACGACACTACTTTAAAGCAATATTGCGACCCTGAGCGAATCTTTCAAGTCTTAATCTGCCCAAAGCCCACCATTCACATCCAGAATTTCGCCCGTAATAAAGGCTGAGTCGGGGGAGGCCAAAAATAAGATCGCCGACGCAATTTCTGAGGCCTTGCCCATGCGACCCACCGGGATCAAATCCTTCAACGTTTGCGGAAACGCCGTTGTCATCGCCGAGGCGACGGGACCTGGTGCCACCGCATTGACCGTGATGCCAAAAGACGCCAGCTCTTTAGCAAGATACGACGTCATGATATGCACGCCGGCCTTTGACACACCGTAAGCCACGTTTCCAGCACGGTCTTGCTCTTTGACATCTAACCAAGGGCGCGGATTGCCCCCGTTTTTTCCTAAGACCGAACCGATATTAATGATGCGCCCAAGCTTTTGTTCTTTCATCACAGCAATCGCAGCCTGACAGCACAAAAACGTGCCTTTCAAGTTGATATCGATGACCCGATCCCATTCTTGTTCTGTGATGTTCTGTGCGCTACCCACTGACACAACGCCTGCCACATTTACCAGAATATCCAAACGGCCATGACGCTTTACAACACCTTGTACACAGTGTTGGATATCTGCCGCATCGGTCACGTCTAAGGCAACATGCTCAATGCCACCGCCCGTCGACATGGCCCCTAAACGATTGGGCAAGTCAGCCGCAACAACCTGGCAGCCCGACGCCGCAAGCGCCTCAGACACCGCGGCGCCGATCCCTCCTGCGCCACCCGTGACCAAGGCCACGCGCCCTGACAAAAACTGTGCTGCATACATAAAGAGTCGTTCCTAGTGTTGATCGGCAATGTTGTTCGCGGCCAGACGGCCGAACACCAAGCCTTTTAAAACAGACGTAGCACCCGTGTAATTGGTGTAATACATGCCAATCACCTCACCCGCCGCATATAAATTACGGATGGGATAACCATCGGTATCCAAGACTTGCCCTTGTGGATCAACTTTTAAGCCGCCAAAGGTAAACACGTTGGCCGAAATAATGGGATAGGCCATGAAAGGACCACGATCCAGCGGCAACGCCCAGTTACTTTTGGGAGGCAACAAGCCTTGCGTGGCCATGCCATCTGTTTTTAGCGGATCGTACTTGCCCGTTTTAGGACAGGCGTCGTTGTATTGTGCGACGGTTGCTTTCAAGGTCTCTGGATGAATCTCGAGTTTCGCAGCCAGCGCCTCGATCGTATCCGCCTCAATCGCAGGCTGATCACTGCGAATCGCCAACCGATAATTCGGGATGTCTTTCATGCGCTGATCAAGAATCACATACGACAAACCTTCTTCTTGTTCATAGATACGACGCGTAATACGCTCGTACCAGGCATCTACCGTACCCGGCGCTTCGTTGACAAAGCGTTTACCCGCTTTATTCACCAAGATCCCATACGGAAAAATAAACACTGAGGGCTCGGATACACCCGAGCGCGGATCAATGGGTTCGGCGTGATAGCTTCCAAAGTCACCTGAAGGGGCTGCGCCAATATCAAGCGCCATTTCAATGCCTTCACCGCGATTGAAATACGCGCCCTTACAAATCGGTCGCAAATACACCGAACGCGGACCAATATATTTAGACTGCAACGCAGGGTTGCCTTCAAAGCCGCCACACGCCAACACTACCTTGCCATGAAAGCGCACACTCTGCGCCCCTTTGTGTTGCGCAAACAAGCCCGTCACGATGCCATCATCGTTTAAGAGCAAACGACGTGCAGTCGTGTAATAAAAAAATGTGACGCCCAGTTTTTCAGCTTGCGCGGCCAGCGCATCCACCAAGGCCGCACCACCGCCGACGGGCAACAAACGTGGCTGAGTTGCGGTCAAAAATTGAGTCGGTAAAAAATCAAACTTCACGCCAACGCCTTGCAACCATTTAATCGTCGGCGGCACTTGCTCGGCAAAGTTTCCAATCACATCTGTATCGGGGATGGCTAAGGTGCGTGTGGCGTGCGACCAGTTCTCGCGACCCGTCGCCATCTCGGCCATCAAGTCAGGCTCGGGATACAAACCCAGGTTGTCTGCCAAATGGGTTTCAAAATCATCCGTGACTTGATCTAAGGCCTTCATCCGAAAATAGGCTTCGGTATAACGGCTTTGACCGCCACGGTCTTCGCGCGACGCGCGTTCAAGCACGGCGACCTTTAAGCCACGCTCAGCCGCAGTCACCGCCGCTGACAAGCCTGCTACGCCACAGCCTGCAACCACCACATCAAAGGTGTGATCCATCTTGCTCTCCTTAACTCTTTTTATTGATCAACCTGCAGGCTTCAGACCCCAGGCAACCGCTTATCCAAACCATAAAACGCAAACACTTCTTTCACGCGCGCAAGCTCGGGCAGACGATGGTAGTAGCCCGTGCGACTAGGCTTGGTGCCGCACAAACGGCGCAAATCCACCATCATCTCGGCGTGCTTGACCCACGTGCCCAGCGAGTCCATGATCGTCACGCCATCCACCTCGGTGACGCCATTGCGCGCAAGCAACACGTTCAGTGGTGCCTCGCCCGGAATAATCACATCTGCGCCCTGTGCAATCAACTTACGTGCGGCTGTTTTGAACTTTTCAATTAACTCAGTGGGGTCCGAAAACCCTTTCAACACGTCGTTAAAGGTAAAGCCCACAGGCGCAGCACCCGCAAAGCGTGCGGCCAAGCCATAGCTTTCCGCATTTTGCGCAAGTAACTCATTAAAGTCTTCAATAAAAACCAAGACCCCAAACTTGCGGCCCAGCAAACAGGCGGTAAACATTGCCGATTCACCGTAACCAATCACAGGGATATCGATCAACGCGCGAATTTCACGCAGCGCCGGATCAGGCAAGGTGCTGACTGCATACGCGTCGTAGCCTTGCTCTTGAGCCAGTACCCCCGCCTGCATAAACTGCATGCCATGCAGATGATATAAAGCCGCGTGGCGAATATCAGAACCCGGGTAATTTGAAGAGTACGTGCCGGGCGACATGCCATGCATATCAATTTGCGTATCTGGGCGAGCCACGCGCGCAAAGTGCGCTTTCAGCGCGTCGCTATACGGGCCCAAATCCCCAAGAACGGTAAAGCTTTGATGCCAAATTTTCATGATGTGACCACTTTAAAAATTGAAGATGCCGTCGCGACTACTCGACTTGAACGTTTGCGCTTTTCACAACCTTGGCCCATTTCTGAACTTCGGCTTTATAAAAAGCGTCAAACTCTGCTGGGGTCGAACCGACTGGCTCGGCGCCTGCTTTAAGCAAGGTCTCGGTTACCGCTGGCGTCTTCACCGACTTCTGGATCACATCCGCCAATTGATTCACAATCGCCTGAGGTGTGCCAGCCGGCGCCAACACACCAAACCACGCCGTCGCATCAAAACCGGGCACGCCCGACTCTGCGATGGTGGGGATGTCAGGCACGACACTCGAACGTGTCTTGGTGCTCACGGCCAGTGCACGCAACTTACCGGCTTGCACTTGGGCCAGCGTCGTCAAAATATTATCGAAGGTTAAGGGTACCTGCCCGCCCATCACATCGGCCACGGCAGGCGCAGCCCCGCGATAGGGCACATGATTCAAGCGAATCCCCGCCAGCGAGGTAAACAACTCCATAAACAAATGCGAGCCCGAGCCATTCCCCGCTGTGGCGTAGTCGGGCAGCTGATCCCGATTTTGAGCCTTTTTTGCAGCAGCGATCACATCCGCCACACTTTTAAAGGGCGAACTGGGCGTGGTGACCAATAAAAACGGCGTCGATGTCACTTGTGAAATCGCCACAAAATCATTGACGGGGTCGTAATTCAGTTTTTTGTACAAACTGCCATTGATCGACGAAGAAATCGTGCCAAAGATCAAGGTGTAGCCATCGGCCTTTGAGCGCGCCACAAACTCTGAACCGATATTACCTGCGGCCCCGGGCTTATTTTCAACGACAACAGGTTGCCCTAAAAAGTCAGCCATCTTGTTGGCCACGGCACGAGCCGCGACGTCCGAGGCCCCGCCCGCGGGATAGCCCACAATCAACTTAATCGGTTTAGCGGGATAAGACTCCGCTTGAGCCCCGGCCCAGGTGCTAAACGACAGCAACGCCACCGCCGCGACGATATTCTTAAATTGCATTGAGATCCCCTCTCTTTTACCACCAGCGTTATATTCGCTCGCTCGTGGCGCTATTGTGCCTTTGTTTTGCCTGCCTCGCATCTGAGACCGGCGCCAAACCTGAACCACAGGCCTGCTCGGGCATGGTCTAATTTACTTAATCTTAGTTTGACTTGGTAAGCATGATGACCCAAACACACAACAGCACCCGCGAAATGCACTTCGACCTTGTCATCATCGGCAGTGGGATCGCGGGCCTCTCGGCTGCGGTCGCCGCGGTCGACCGCGGCGCCAAGGTCGTGG
>CAIYCP010000274.1 GCA_903924715.1 uncultured beta proteobacterium | reverse complement strand
CTGCAGCTGATTTAGGCAAACTTGACTTTCCGTTACAAGACGGTCGTCGCGTGCGTTTAGAACAAATTGCACAGGTGACCGACGCAACGGCCGAACGCCGTTCGGTTGCGTTGGTGAACGGTGAGCCGGTTGTGGCTTTTGAAATTATGCGTAGCAAAGGCGCCAATGAAGTGTCGCTTGCGCAAGATGTTAGAGAAGTGATCGAAGAATTACGTGCGGCGCGCCCCGACATCCAAATCAGCGAGCAGATCGATAACGTACAAAAAACGGAAGAAAACTTTAATGGCTCAATGCATCTTTTATATGAGGGTGCGATTCTGGCCGTGATTGTGGTTTGGTATTTTTTGCGAGATTGGCGCGCAACCATTGTGTCAGCGGCGGCCTTGCCGTTATCAATCTTGCCAGCCTTTTTAGGGATCTATTTGTTTGGGTTTACGCTCAATATGGTGACCTTAACCTCTTTGGCTTTAGTGGTTGGCATCTTGGTTGACGATGCAATTGTTGAGGTTGAGAACATCGCCCGTCATCTGCGTATGGGAAAAACGCCGTTTCAGGCTGCACTTGAAGCAGCAGATGAAATCGGTTTAGCCGTGATTGCAACAACTTTTGCGCTGGTCGCTGTGTTTTTACCGACCGCATTTATGGCGGGTATCCCAGGTAAGTTTTTTAAACAATTCGGCTGGACCGCCGTATTGGCAATTTTGGCTTCACTGCTTGTCGCGCGTTTGCTCACGCCAATGATGTCCGCATACATCATGAAAGCCGTACCGGTATCTGAACGCGAACAAACAGATGGCTGGGTGATGCGTCGCTATTTGAGCGCAGTGCAGTGGTGCTTGTCGCATCGCTTATTGACGCTGGTCTTGTCCACACTTTTTTTTGCAGGTTCGATTGCGTTGGTGCCGTTGCTACCAAAGGGTTTTGTCCCGCCTGCGGATCGGGCGCAAACCTTAGTCAATATTGAACGTGCACCTGGAAGTACGTTGCACGAAACGTTCTTGGCAGCTGAGCGTGCTCGGTTCAAACTCGATGCAATCCCAGAGGTGGTCAAAGTATTTAGCTCGGTAGGTGCGGGTGTTTCGGGGGATGCTTTTGCCCGTGGTGCAGCCGCTGAAGTGCGCAAAGCAACGCTGACGGTGACTTTGAAGCATCGTTCGGATCGTAAAAAAAACCAGCAAGAAGTTGAAGCCGATATTCGCGAGTTGTTATCGCGCGAGCCCGGCGTTCGTATCACCGTGGGCCCTCAAGATGTAGGGGTCAAAATGCAAATCGTGCTGCAAAGCGAAGATCCTGTCGCGCTCACTGCGGCCGCGCATGTCGTCGAAGGTGATCTGCGCGGATTGAAAGGTATTGGTAATGTGCTCTCTTCGGCGAGTCTGGTGCGCCCTGAATTGATTGTGCGTCCGGATTTTGCGCGTGCGGCTGATTTGGGTGTAACTGCGCAGAGTATTGCTGAAACCTTGCGTGTAGCGACCAGTGGTGACTATGACGTCAGCTTACCTAAACTGACCTTGTCTGAAAGACAAATTCCCATTCGAGTGAAATTGCCAGATGCTGCGCGTGCGGATATCGATGCCTTGGCACGCTTAACGGTGCCGGGCCGTTATGGTCCGGTTTTGTTGGGTAATGTTGCCACGCTCACGATGGATAGTGGGCCTGCGCAAATTGATCGTTTGAATCGTAGCCGCAACGTGGTGCTGGATGTTGAATTGGGTGGGAGACCGCTGGGCGAAGTCTATGCTGAGGCGATGGCGCTGCCGAGTCTGCGCAATTTGCCCGCGGGTGTGCGTCAAACAGAGTTGGGTGATGCTAAAGAAATGCAAACTTTGT
>CAIYCP010000273.1 GCA_903924715.1 uncultured beta proteobacterium | reverse complement strand
TGGCATTGTTGAACTCGCCGAAGATATCTTTTTAAAGCCGGTGCGCGTCGCGGTGCCCGAATACCATGGAAGCCTTGCGGATGTGATGCGCAACCCCCGTTTTTCAACGGTGATGGGTCTATTAAGCGAGGCGCGGATGCAGCGCTTGCGAGGTCGTAAAGTCACACAGCAGTCTGGCAGCTTTAAGGCAGTTTTAATTCGAATGAAAGAGTGGTTTATGCATTGAATTGGCGTCATCCGACGCCAAACAGATGGGCAGCTTCATTGAGGTTGCCGGTCTGCTAGAGAGGCGTTTCAAACTCGGTGCGGATACCATCGGCATCGCGTTTGAAACGATTTCTAAATAACGTAGTTGGGGACTTTTAGAAACGTTTTGTAGTTACGACTTGAGGGAGTCAATCATGATGTTTGAAATGTTAGATAACGCAAAAAAATCCACGGTTATTAAAGTGGTGGGTGTGGGCGGTGCGGGTGGCAATGCCGTCTCGCATATGATCCGTTCGGGTGTGCAGGGGGTCGATTTCATTTGTTGCAATACCGATGCGCAAGCATTGGCTGCAACCAACGCACCCGTGCAGATTCGTTTGGGTAACTCGGGGCTGGGTGCGGGGGCTAGGCCCGATCAAGGCCGTGCGGCAGCTGAATCGGCGCGCGAAGAGATTCGCTCGGCGCTTGCGGGTGCGCATATGGTTTTCATCACTGCGGGTATGGGTGGTGGCACGGGTACTGGGGCGGGCCCAATCGTTGCTGAAGTTGCAAAAGACCTTGGTATTTTGACTGTCGGTGTGGTCACCAAGCCTTTCGCGTTCGAAGGCGGTCGGCGCATGAAAATGTCTGAAGAAGGTATCGACGAGCTCTCAAAGCATGTGCATTCGCTCATCGTCGTGCTCAACGAAAACTTGTACGAGTTGATGGACGAAGATGCTACCCAGGCTGATTGCTTCAAGGCGGCCGATGATGTGTTGCACAATGCCTGCGCGGGGATTGCTGAGATCATCAATGTCGAGGGCAACATCAACGTTGACTTCCAAGACGTTAAAACCATTATGGGTGAGCAGGGGCAGGCCATGATGGGTACGGCAATTGCTAGCGGGCCTGATCGCGCCAGAATTGCAGCTGAGCAAGCCGTCGCTTGCCCATTGCTTGAAGGGGTTGACTTGAACGGTGTACGCGGTGTGTTGGTAAATATCACCGCAAGCAGCTCGCTTAAAATGAAAGAGACCCGTGCAGTGATGGAACATATTAAGAGCTTTGCTTCGGCCGATGCCACCGTTATTTTCGGTACGGCGTATGACGAATCGATGGGTGACAATTTGCGGGTCACGGTTGTGGCGACTGGTTTGGGTCGCGCTAAGCCAACGTTGGTACAGGTGCCTGAGGCCGCTGCAGGTTTGCGCAACGGGACTGATGGTCTGACCATGGCAAATGGCGCAGAGATCAGCGCGCCGACCGTGATTCGCGGCCGTGGCGCCCATGCCCAAGCTCAGGTTCGTGCACTTGAAACTTCGGGCATGGAGCA
>CAIYCP010000272.1 GCA_903924715.1 uncultured beta proteobacterium | reverse complement strand
CGATGCTCGCCGCGCATTAAACTAACTTCACTTTAGACAGACCAATCAAGGATTGAGTAGCATGGATTTCAAACTCAGTGACAGTCAACGGCAATATGTTGAAGCGGTTCGCGCACTTGCTCAAAACGATTTCAAACCACGCGCCGCAAAATACATGGACGGCACGTTTCCGTGGGAAAACATGAAACAGCTTGCCCAGATCGGCGTGCTGGGCATGACGGTCTCTGAGCAATACGGTGGCTTAGGCTTGCCTGTGTTTGAAACCGCGTTGATCCTGGAAGAGATCGCCAAAGTTTGCTACCCCACCGCCATGGCAGTACTGGGCGAAGCCGGTGTACAAACTCGCATCATCGAAACTTACGCACCCGACTCAATCAAAAACAATATTCTGCCAAAAGTTTGTTCAGGTGACGCGATTTTGTCGATCTGCATGACAGAGCCTCACGCTGGCACCGATGTCAGCAGCTATCGCACTAACACCCGTTTGCATATGAATCATGCAACCGTTAATGGCGTCAAAACGTTGATTAGTCGTGCTCAAGAGGCTGCCATGTTTGTCGTGTTCACACGCGTCGATGATCAACCTGGGCGAGAAGGCATTGGTTGCGTCTTGATCGAAGGCGGCACACCAGGCCTCGAAGTGACTGCCAGTTATCACACCATGGGTGGCGAGTACTTGCACGAAGTGCGCTTTGATAACGTCGAAGTCCCGCTCGAGAACGTTGTTTTAAAAGAAGGCGGCTTTCGCAAGCTCATGAGCGCCTTTAACACTCAGCGTTGCCTGAATCCTAGCATCTCGTTGGGCCTGGCTGAAGGCGCCTTTGAAGAGGCGGTTAACTACACACGCAATCGACCAATCTTTGGCAAAACGCTCACTGATTTTCAAGGTCTGCGCTGGAAACTTGCCGAGATGTATCGCGACATCGAAGCGGCCCGTAGCGTGCTGTATCGTGCCTGCGCTTCGGCCAATCCTTTCCCGGATCCCTTTTTAGCAGCGGTCGCCAAAATCACCTGTAACGAAATGGCGTTGCGTGTGACCAATGACGCCTTGCAATTGCATGGCGGCTACGGCTTCACCGATGAATATCCGGTATCACGCCTGTATCGCGGGGCACGCTATGGCTCGTTAGGCGGCGGGGCCACCGAAACACTCAAAGATTTAATCGCCAAGCGAATTCTTGATGGCATGGATCCAACCGAAGGGATTCTTTCCTTTAACAACTTTTGATCGCCTCAATGAGCCAACCATTTAGATTCGTTAAAGTGCTGCGCTTTGTTGCAACAACACTGCTGCCTCTGGCATTCTTTGCACAGACAGCGCAGGCTCAAACAAGGCAGGTGGCTGACCCACAGGTTGCCGCCAGTCAATACCCCACGCGCACAATCAAGATGCTGGTCGGATTCCCGCCGGGCGGGCCCAACGATCAATTAGCGCGTTTACTTGCCCTACGTTTATCAGAACGCCTGAAACAGTCTATTGTGATCGAGAATAAACCAGGCTCAAGCGGCGAGATTGCCGCCACGCAAGCCGCCGCGGCGCAGCCTGATGGCTACACGCTCTTGTTCGGCTCAAGCGGCGCCTTGACGATCAGCCCTAGTCTGAATAGCAAACTCCCTTACGACCCGATCAAAGACCTGACCCCGATCTCGATGGTCGCACTCAACCCAATGTTGCTGGTGGTGTCGCCTAAGTCTGGCATCACCAGTCTGCCGGATCTGATCGCACGGGCCAAAGCCCAGCCAGGCAAGCTGACCTTCGCGTCGGCGGGCACCGGTAGCCCAACCCACCTTTCCGGTGAGTTGTTTCGGGATATGGCAGGCATCGACCTACTACATGTGCCGTACAAGGGCGG
>CAIYCP010000271.1 GCA_903924715.1 uncultured beta proteobacterium | reverse complement strand
CGTTGCGTCCAATGGCAAAGAAGCGCTCACTATTTTGAATGATAATTTCAACTCTGAGACGCCTATCGATCTCGTGTTCAGCGATTGGAATATGCCGATTCTGGCAGGTATAGATCTTTTGATTGCGGTTCGACAATCAGAAAATTTTAAGGACTTGCCTTTTATTATGGTGACGGCCGAGGGGCAGCGCGATCAAGTCATGTTGGCGATTAAGGTTGGGGTCTCGAACTACATTGTTAAACCCTTTCCGCCAGTGCAGCTTGAACTTAAAATCCAAGCGGTGTGGGATAACCTGACGGCTCGAAAAAAGCATCAGATCAGTAAACCGTCCGAGGAAAGCAACGCCTCAGAGCAAGTCCAAGAGCCTGATCAACCCAATGCATCAGAGCAAGTCCAAGCGCCAGATCAGAACACGAGCACTTGACCTGCGATTAGGGCTTTAGGCGCTTTTTTTGCGAGGCGCTCGCTGCGATTCAATTCAGACATGATTTGTTCGGCTTGTCCCGGTTTTAAATGGGAAATCCAGAGCTGTACAGCAGGATCAATTGGTTGAAAACTTTGTGACAGCGAAAGCGGGCAATAGTGACTCGATAAATCGGCTAAAACGTGATCCTTGTCTGTGAACGATGTTTCGATGATGAGGTGTTTGAGGCCTGGCAGCGTTTGGAGGGCGTCCCAAAAGGCTGGGCAGGGGCCACTATCACCGGTAAAGGCGAGCGTCGACTGTTCGGTCGTGATGGCATAGCCAACGGCAGCAACACTATGGCTAGCCGGCAAGACGGTGATTTGTCTTGTGCCAACAGTGAGCACGTCACCTAGATTCAATGTAAACAGTTTAAGAAACGGTCGTTCGGCACTAGGAATTTTCGAGAAATCTGGCCAAATTACATTATTGAATATATGTTGCTGTAGTGCTGCTATGGTGGCGGGCAACCCAAAAACGCATATGGGTTTGTCTCGGCGAGCGCCGACCGAATCAATTAATAGCGGTACGCTCACGATATGGTCTAGATGGCTATGCGTTAAAAATATCGTGTCGATCTTCACCATCTGGTCTAAAGAAAGATCTCCGACTCCCGTTCCCGCATCAATCAGCACGTCGTCATCAAGCAATAGTGATGTGGTACGCAGATTTTTACCAATTCCGCCGCTACAACCTAAAATTCGCAAATGTGATGGCATGTTTGTACTTTCTGCAAAGCGGGCACGTTAAGCCGAGAAGATAACAGGATACAACAAGACTTTCGGCGCTACATCCGACGGTTTAAGTTAAACCAGTATAATTTTGCCACTTGAGTCTTTCATTTAAGTCAAATTTTAGGCGCTTGAGCCGTTCAAGATCAGACCTATGGTGTTGCCGCGTTGAAACATGTTTAAGTGGTTGCTTCTTGTTTTGCTTTTTGTGGCCTGGCCAGTCGGCGCCCAACCACAAGCGTTAAAAACAATCCGATACGTCATATTGCTCGATAACGGCTCAATTGCGGGCGAGCAAATTGTTGAGCGCTCCAGTTTGGATACCATTAAAGTTCATTTTGATTTTAAAGAGAATGGACGTGGCCCAACGCTTGACGAGATCATCGCAATTGGGCCTGATCAAACCATGCTCGATTACAAAGTCACCGGCAGCTCAGAGATGGGCGGTACGGTCGACGAGCGGTTTTCTCGCCGAGGTGCGATGGCAGAGTGGAGCTCGAAATCTGAACGAGGTTCTAGGCGACTAAGAGGGCCAGCATTTTATTTGCCGCTCGACGCTTCTTTTGAAGTCAATTCCCTCATGATTACAGCTTTAGCGGCCTCAAGAACGGGCACACTTAGGCTATTGCCTGAGGGTACGCTGACACAGCAGCGGCTCGCCGAAGCTGTAGTGACAAATAAAGACGAATCGCAGGTGGTGCAGTTGGTGATGCAAACTGGGATTGGTTTAAGCCCACAGTTTTTCTGGGCAACCACCTCTGCAGAAACGCATTTGTTCGCAGCCATCTTTCCGGGTAACTTCGCGGTGATTAAAGAGGGTTGGGAGGCTAACTTAATCGAATTAAAAAAAAGACAAGAAGAAGCAGCCTCGGTCATACTTGAGCAACGTGCCAGACAACTGCAGCATGAGATGCGAGGGTTGGTTGTTATTCGTAACACACGTGTTTTTAACTCAGAGACCATCACACTTTCAGCCCCATCAGATGTTTATGTGTTGAGGGGGCTGATTACCGGGATACACCCAACAGGTGTTTACTTGACTACGGTCGATGGCGAAATTGATGCAGGTGGGCGAGTCATGTTGCCTGGCTTGTTTGATATGCATACGCATATCAATCGATGGTCGGCTTCTTATCACCTGACGGCTGGCGTTACCTCGGTGCGTGATCTGGGTAACTCTAACGCTGAAATGCAAAAAATGATTGACGAAACAGCTGAAGGCAAGCTGCTTTCACCACGATTACTTCCGGCTGGTTTTGTAGAGGGCGAAAGCGCATATGCTGCGCATGATGGCATTTTGATCAGCGACCTGAGTGATATCAAGCACGCCGTTGATTGGTATGCATTGCGTAGCTATCCTCAGTTAAAAATTTATAATTCGTTTCCGCGCGAATTGATCTCTGAGACGATTTCGTATGCGCATAAGCGTGGGATGAAAGTGAGCGGTCATGTGCCAGCCTTTATGCGGGCTGATGATGTGGTTGATGCAGGTTTTGATGAGTTGCATCATATCAATCAGCTCTTGTTAAATTTTTTATCGAAGCCGACCACAGATACTCGAACGCTTGAACGCTTTTATTTGCCCGCAGAGAAGGCCGCTGATCTTGATTTGAACTCGGTCGAAGTGCAAGAGTTTATTGAGAAGCTGCGCAGCAAGAAAATTGTGGTTGACCCAACGCTTGCGACCTTTGATTTTATTAAGCAGCGCAATGGTGAAATCGCTGATCCATATAAGTCAATCGCTGATTTTATGCCACTCGATTTGCGTCGCAGTTTTAGAACATCCACGATGATTATTCCGGATGATAAAACGGCTAAACGTTATGACGCATCCTATAAAAAAATGATTGAATTTGTGGGTCTTTTGTATCGCGCGGGTGTGCCGCTTGTAGCGGGCACTGATGCTTTGGCAGGATTTACCTTGCATAGTGAACTGGCCTTGTACGTCAAGGCGGGCTTGACGCCTGCGCAGGCGATTCAGATTGCCACCTACAACGGCGCAAAATATACCAACACGCTTTCTGATCGCGGTACGATCGCCCCAGGAAAGCTTGCGGATTTAATCCTGCTCGACGGAGACCCGACGCGTAATATTGAAGATATTCGAAAAGTTGCAGCGGTGATTACGCGTGGCAAGCTGATTTATCCGAATGAAATCAATAAGGTCTTGGGCGTGAAGCCTTTTGTGAATAATCCACCAAAGTTACGACGACTCAATTAGCTTTGTGTTAGTGCAGTGGGCAGGTACGCCTTCATTTTTCAAAAATCGCTTCTGGCAGCAAGGCGCTTACGCAGACGTTCGGTAAATCTACCGCGTTGCTGATGCGCAAGTCGACTGCAAGCGAGCAAATCACATAAGCTTGTTCGCGACTGAAGCCACGTTCACCCAGTAGCGCGATCATCTCAAGCAACGCATTACGCGCAGCAAGCGTGAGATCTTCGCACTCTTGAGTGCCATCATCGCGAATCGGCAGACCCGTTGTCGCTACAAAATTATGAGGTGCTGCCCATTGTGGCGGTGCGAAGTACCCTGGGTGTGAGAAGCGTGGAAAGCGTGTCTTGCGCCGGGCTGCTTCACCCGCGAGCAGACGAAAACGCACCACTGCACTGGCGCCCATTTCGATGGCCGTGATACAGCACTCAGAATCGCCTTGCGCATAATGTGCGTCTCCAAGTGAAAACAAAGCACCGCTCACGCCGACTGGTAATTGCAGTCTCGAGCCGCGTGTGAGTTGCTTGATATCTGCGTTACCGCCATTTTCACGCGGTGGCATGGTACGCAAACCGTTACTCGCGATCGGTTCACGTGCAGGCACAGCATCCTGGGCATCTGGTAATAGTGCAATGCCTCCACGCTTAACCAGATCGGTTTCGCGTGCATTCCATTGCAGCATTTGCTCATGCGAGGGTGCGACGCCTGCCGTACCCATAAAGATCCCTTCAGGGATTTTGACCCCGGGGATCTGAGCCGAGCGGGCAAAACCGTTGTCGACTTCCCAATGCGCAAGAAAGCGAGCATCAAAAATTTCACGTAGAAAACCGGCACCGGGCCGAATCACCGTCCAGCCGTGACGCTGGGGGATCAGATCTACAAATTCAACCTCTAGGATGTCGCCGGGTTGCGCGCCCTGAATGAAGATCGGTCCAGTCAGGGGATGTCCAGCCTTCTTGTCATGACGGGCCAAATCTTCAAACTTCATTCCGGGTTTGACCTGGCCATCAGACGCATCGCGTGTTTCGAGCAGGATTTCTTCACCTGGAGCGATCTCGATGAGTGGCTCAATGTCTGGATGCCAGCGGTTGTGCCCAGTGCCTGGGTCATCTTTAAGGCGGAGACTGCGATCAATGCGGATAGATTTCATTGAAATACGATAACTCAATGTTTGGTATTTCGCACGTGATTCTCGCATCCAAGAGCCGAGGGTAGATTTTTATGTATTTATTGGGATGCTGCGGCGCGATATTTATTTAATACTAGACGAGTGCACGAGGCGGTTAAATTAGCGCTAAGATCGTCTAAGTCGAAATGGATCAAAATAAAAATAGGTAAATCAATGCGACCAATCCAAATTCTTACCTCATTCGTGTTGAAGGCGTTTTTGGCGGCCGTTTGTGTCAAATTGAATGGAGAAAACGATGAATCGTATCCTCACGCCTAGGCAGCTTGAGCAATATACAGAAGAAGGTTTTGTGATCGTTCAGGATGTCGTGCAAGAGGCGACTCTGGTGCGAATGAAAGAAGTCTTGGCAGAGTTGGTCGAACGGTCGCGTCAGATCGAGACACACGATGATGTGTATGACCTTGAGCCAGGCCACCAGGCTACAGATCCTCGGGTACGTCGAATCAAAAAGCCCCATGTGATTGATCCCGTTTTTAAAGATCTGATGACAACGCCAAAATTTATGGGGGTTTTGCAAGATCTGTTGGGTGAGAGCGTGCGCCTGCATGGCTCTAAATTAAATCTCAAGGCGCCGCATTTTGGCTCACCCGTCGAGTGGCATCAAGATTGGGCGTTTTACCCCCATTCAAATGACGATGTGCTGGCAGCGGGCGTGATGCTAGATGATACGACGGTTGAAAATGGTGCGATGTACGTGATTCCGGGTTCGCACAAAGGGCCGACCTATGATCACCATGATGCTGAGGGCTATTTTTGTGGTGCGATGGATCCAGAGAGCTGCGGCGTTGACTTTGCGCGTGCAGTCGCCTGTGAAGGCCCGGCGGGTTCGGTGTCGTTTCATCACGTGCGGGCCGTGCATGGTTCAGCGCAAAATGTTTCGAAGCGTTCGCGTGGTTTGCTGTTGTACGAATTTTCGGCTGCAGATGCGTATCCTTTGATGGCGGCCGGGAAAGCGGATTGGCAGGCTTTCTCAAACCGGATGATCTGTGGAAAAGACACGATTACGCCTCGCTGTGTTGCAACGCCCATTCGCATGCCTTTGCCACCTGCTAAAAATCAGGGGTCAATTTATGAAAATCAGACTGCTGGCAAACGTTACTTTGGCTTTGTAGACCAAGGCGGTAAAAAAACAGTTCAGGCCTGATGTGCTTGAGCGCGAGCTTTAATCTTCACCCAAGAGAGCGTTAAATGGATGTGCGAGCAGCAGTGGCGTATGAGGCGGGCAAACCGCTGGTAATTGAGACGGTGCAGTTGCAGGGGCCACGCCATGGCGAGGTATTAATTGAAATCAAAGCCACCGGCATTTGTCATACCGATGAGTTCACCCGCTCGGGAGCTGATCCAGAGGGAATTTTTCCAGCGATTCTTGGGCATGAAGGTGCTGGCGTTGTGGTTGACGTTGGCCCCGGGGTGGTGAGTCTGAAAAAGGGGGACCATGTCATCCCTTTGTATACACCCGAGTGCCGTCAGTGTAAGTCTTGTCTGTCTCGTAAAACGAACCTGTGCACCGCGATTCGGGGTACGCAAGGCAAAGGCTTGATGCCCGATGGTACTAGCCGCTTTTCGCTTGGCGGTAAACCAATCCATCACTACATGGGATGTTCGACCTTCGCGAACTTTACCGTGTTGCCTGAGATCGCTTTAGCAAAAATTCGCGAGGATGCGCCTTTCGATAAGGTTTGTTATATCGGCTGTGGCGTCACAACGGGAATTGGCGCTGTGATTAATACGGCAAAGGTCGAGCCTGGCGCTAATGTGGTGATCTTTGGCCTCGGTGGGATCGGCTTAAACGTTGTGCAAGGTGCACGCCTAGCTGGCGCCAATATGATTATCGGAGTGGATCTGAACCCTGCTCGGCAAGCGCTTGCTGAAAAATTTGGTATGACGCACTTCGT
>CAIYCP010000270.1 GCA_903924715.1 uncultured beta proteobacterium | reverse complement strand
CCGAGTACAAGCGCTTCGGCGATATCATTCGACGCCTCAACATCAAGGTTGATTGAACTTTGCGCACGACAACCTCTTTAAACGAACGGACATAGGTAAACCAAGATGAATCTCGACTTAGCTGGACAAGTAGTGTGTGTCACCGGCGGCAGCGAAGGAATTGGCCTGGCGACTGCTCAAGCCTTCGCCCAAGAAGGCGCACACGTTGTGATCTGCGGCCGTCGTCAAAACAAGCTAGACGAAGCGGTCGCGTCTCATGCAGCGGGCAACGGCGGTTCGATCGAGGCCGTACAAGCGGATATGACCAAGCTTGCAGATATCGACAAATTAATCGCGTATGTGCAGACGCGTTTTGGCCGCCTCGATATTTTGGTCAATAACGCCGGAACCGGCATTTACAAGCCGTTTGCCAGTGTCACCGATGATGAGCTGCAAGATGGGATGGCCATTAACTTTTTTGCCCAGTTTCGGGTTTCTCAGCGGGCCTTACCTCTGCTTAAAAAATCGAGTTTTCCCTCGATTATCAATATCTCGGGCCGCACCGCTGTACGGGGCAATTTCCCACCGGGTTCTAGCTGCACAGGCCCGGCAAAGGCCGCAGAAGTGCGGTTTTCTGTTGATTTAGCAACAGAATTGGCAGAATTTGGTATCAGAGTGAACTGTGTGATCCCAGGTGTGGTCAAATCCGAAGAGCGTCTGCGCCTGTGGGAAAGTCAGGCGTCAGGGGGGCAATGGCAAGGGGATACAGCAATTGCAAAACGAGACAAGCTTGAAACGGTCTCGGTGCCCAAGGGTCAGACGTGGGGCGTTCCAATCGACATCGCAAATATTGTTGTGTTTTTAGCCTCACCCAGGGCCTCTTACGTAAACGGTGCCGCATTAACAGTTGATGGTGGCCCACACACGAAATCCTACGTTTCACAGTTATATGTTGAAAAGTGATTTGCGAGGCTTGTAAAAGCTGCAGCAGATCCAACTTTAAGGAAATCATCAAATGCAGAAAATGATCAGTTTGGTAATCATCGCGCTGAGTGCACTCGTCGTCTTGCCGGCACAGGCCGCAGACGAGGTTGCCACGATCCCTCAGGTGTCCGAGGGCTGGCGCGGTTCAGTCACGCCTTATCTCTGGATGACCAACATTGGCGGCACCGTACATTACGGCGAAACAAAACTCGCTTCGGTTGATTACAACGCAAGAGACATTCTTACGAATTTAAACATTGCTGGGATGTTGACCCTTGAAGCACATAACGGTCACCTAGGCGCCATGGCCGACATGGTCTACGCGAAGCTCAATTATCAAAAATCCGAAGTCTTAGGTAAGCCAGAGCTCAGCTCAAACACGACGGCTGAACAAGGGATCTATACGTTCGCGGCAACCTACACCGTTCATAATACAAAAAATGTTTATCTCGATGGGTTAGCTGGTGTTCGAGTCATGAACGTTGTCACCAGAACTGACCTCAAAGTAGCTGATGGCCCCTACGGCCCGAGTAATTCACTCGCAAGAAGCAGCACAACCCCGATTGGTGGCGTAAAGGGGCGCGTGCGAATTGGCGAATCTGATTACTTCGTGCCATTTTATTTTGACGTAGGCGGCATGGGGCACGACACCGAACTCACCAGTCAGCAAATGATTGGTTTTGGTCATGCTTATTACTGGGGTGATGCCACAATCGGACTTAAAAACCTATATAACCGTCAAAAAACCGACGGTTTAACCACGACTCAAAGTCTTTTTGGCTTGATGGCAGGCTTGTCATTTAAGTTTTAACGCGCGAACACTTCAAGTACCAACTCAAAGGTCACCAGCACGGGATTTTGTCCTCGTTCGAGGCGACCTTCTGAGACACCACCTTTGTAATCCACCATCGATACATCAAGCGCAGCGCGTACTTGCCCGTCTGCGCCTGTATTAATGTCGCCTTGACGAATCAAGAGCTCGGTCACAAACGGCTCTACCACGCGACCATCATCAAACACCGCTCCGACAGTGCTTCCCACCCCGCCTTGGATTCTGGCGTGTTTAATACGATGTTCGTTACAAAACTGCTCGAGCGCGGTGCATATATCAACATTGGGCGACACACGAATCGCGTAAGCCTGCGCCGGCGTATCGCTCAAAGCGGGTGCCAACTGATTTGGTAACCCGAGGGTCGCCCGCTGAGTTTGCCGCGGAACGAACAAACTGAAATTGGTTTCAAGATCGGGGCAAACTGTAAACGTTGCGCCCTGACAGGCAACCCCTTGGGCACGTATCGGCATACTGACTTTGATCTCATCAGGTAGCAAATGGCCACAATGTCTGCGACCACTGGCCTCAATCCAAATCGCGTGGCTATGTAGCCAGGGCTGACCATCTCGCCGTCCAAAGGTCACGCAAGCGCTTTCAAGCCGAACGGGACCATCTACGGAATAGGTATCACTGAAATACACAGCATGCGCTGGCGTTTTAGACAGGGCTGGCATGACATATGAAAACGACTCAAAGCCGCCGCCCGATAAACGAAAAGCGGCGCTTGATGTGTTCAGGGCAGCCATCGCCTGTGCAACCGTTTCTAAAAGCGACAACCCAGCGGGCAACTCAAGATCAAACGCCTGAGTCTCGACGCTTTGTGCGGCTAGACGTTGAACGTCGGGTTGTCCTGGATGTTGAATGCTACGCATCAAACTTGACCCTTAGTAAAAACAGTGAAGAGCTCGATCATAGGGGATCGGCCCATAAATTCCAACTGTTAGTGTGCGTGGTAAGGTAACGCATGAACGTATTGTTATTCTTATTCAACGAGTCGGGGCCGGGCACGGCTACAAATTGGCTTAAACAGAGCACTACAACTTCATTGCCAAACACATCCACTCATGAATAGTTTCGCCCCTTCAGCGATGATGTTAAGCGTCGCAATCGTTTCAGCCTTGGTGCTAAACGCGGTGCCAATTTTGGCACCTGTTGCAGCGCAATCGCTTGCGGTGTCTCCAGAGTGGATTGGCTACTTCATCTCAATTGTGTACGTCACCGGAATGGTGTCTGCGTTGGTGTCCGGCAATTTCATTGTGCGATACGGCGCTATTCGAATGAGTCAAGTGGGATTGGTATTGTGTTCGGTCGGCCTGGCCTTGGTCGCATGCGGCAATCTTTTACTCGTTGTTTTAGGCGCAATTGTGATGGGCCTGGGCTATGGTCCTATCTCTCCTGCCAGTTCGCATGTTTTAGCGCGTACAACGACGCCTGGCCGTCGCAGTCTGGCTTTTTCGATTCGCCAAACCGGGAATCCCTTGGCGGGCTTTCTTGCAGGGCTATCGATTCCGGTTTTGGTCGTGATTGCGGGCTGGCAAATCACGCTGTTTATAGTCTCGGCTTTACTATTTTTGTTTGTCTGGATTGCCGAACCCTTTCGCCAAAGTCTGGATGACGATCGGATTGCCTCAAGCCCCTTTTCATTTCAGCAAATCACAGGACCCATCAAACTCATTTTTTTGAATCAAGGGCTACGAGAGCTCGCCTTTGTCTCGTTCTTATTTTGCGGCCTGCAAATGATTCTCACGACCTATCTGGTCACCTATCTCACCCTTGAACTAAAGATTTCATTTGTGGCGGCTGGCTTTGCACTCGCAATGACCCAACTGGCAAGCGTGTTTGCACGTGTCTTTTGGGGTTATGTTGCAGATAAATTCTTATCGCCTCGCACGGTAATGGCGATCTTAGGCGTCGTGATGGCGATTGCTTCGGTTCTAACAGGTGCGATGTCCCCTGGGTGGCCCTTTGGCCTGGTTCTCTTATTAACCGCCATCTTTGGCGCCTCGGCCATTGGTTGGAACGGCGTCTATATGGCCGAAGTCGCACGAATTTCACCGCCCGGCATGATTGCCTCTACGACCGGTGCCTCATTATTTTTTACCTATCTTGGCGGGATTGTCTGCCCCTCGGGCTTTGCGTACGTGATTATGGCCACGGCAAGCTATCAAACCGGCTTCATAATCTTTGGTTTGTTATCACTTTTAGCGAGTTTGAGTCTGGTTCTGAGCAGAAATAAACGCTGAAACGACCGGCTTGCGCCAGATCAAAGCAAGATTTGCTGAAATTGCGATAATAGCCACTGATTTTATTGATTCAGCCACTAGGACAGCCTCTCATGGATTTTGCTCTGACCCCGGCGCAGCTTGACCTGCAACAACGTACCCGCAGCTTTATTGCTGAAAAAATCATTCCGCTCGAAAAAGACCCACGCGCCACGGCACACGGGCCGACGGCAGATTTCCGGGCTGAACTGGTGGCTTTAGCGCGCCAAGCAGGTCTTTTAACTCCACACGCCTCCGTAGAATTTGGTGGCATGGGCCTCAGTCACGTTGACAAAGCCATTGTCTTTGAAGAAGCTGGTTATTCAACCTTAGGCCCAACGGCCATGAATATTCACGCGCCGGATGAAGGCAATATTCATTTGATGGAGATCGTTGCAACCGAAGCCCAAAAAGAACGTTGGTTACGTCCTCAGGTTCAAGGCCTGACGCGTTCTTGCTTTGCGATGACCGAACCCTCACCAGGCGCCGGTGCCGACCCCGGCATGATGCTCACTACCGCTGTGCGTGATGGCGATGATTATGTCATTAACGGCACAAAATGGTTTATTACCGGTGCAGAAGGGGCAACCTATTGCATCATTATGGCCAAGATGGAAGACGGCTCGGCCACCATGTTTTTAAGTGATATG
>CAIYCP010000269.1 GCA_903924715.1 uncultured beta proteobacterium | reverse complement strand
CCACCAGCCTCCTGCATAGGCGCGCCCAGCCACTGGAATCCCCTGCACCAGGGCACCCATTGCAACACCTTGGGCAAACGCCGCAACGGTCGAGCCGCCCGCAAAAGACAGATCCCAAAACCATTGATTCCGACGGCTTTTAAAACGAAACTCAAAGGCAACGCCTCTAAAAACTAGCGCCAAAAGCATCACCATAAATGGCGCATAGAGTGCTGGCATCACGATTGAATAGGCAAGCGGAAACACCGCAAAAAGACCGCCACCACCCAGTACCAGCCAAGTCTCGTTACCATCCCAAACAGGCGCCACCGAATTCATCATTTGGTCGCGGTGCGCCGGCGCTTTAATCCACCAAAATAAAATACCGACGCCCAGGTCAAACCCATCCAGCACGATATAAGCCAAAACCGCAAACGCAATCAGGCCAGCCCAAATTAATGCGTAGTCGATTGTCATGGTTGCCCCGGGGTCAGATCAGTGGCTTGCGTGCCCGCCAAGGCCGCCGCAGGCACGATGCCGGCTGCGCGAACCGGCTCATGTACAGAAATCTCTGCCCCCACCGCGCTCGGTGCCTCGCGCATCAAGCGCAAAATATAAACAACCCCAGCGCCAAACAACAAAAAATAAACCAGAACGAAGGCAGCGAGTGATGCGCCAACCGCAGCCGCGTCAATCGGCGAGGCCGACTCGGCTGTACGCAACAAGTTGTAGACGGTGTAGGGTTGGCGCCCAACCTCTGTGACGACCCAACCCGCCAAGACAGCGACAAAGCCTGAAGGCCCCATCCACAAGGCAGCACGATGCATCCATACGGCGTCGTACAACCGAGCTCGGCTTCGCAACCACAGGCTCCATACGCCAAGCCCTAACATCAGCATGCCAATCCCCACCATGACGCGAAAGGCATAAAAGACAATCCCCATCGGGGGTCGCTCGGAAGGCGGCCATTCTTTCATCCCCTGGATCACCCCATCTAAGGTGTGGGTCAAGATCAAACTACCAAGGAGTGGAATCTCGATCACGTAATCCATGCGTTCGTCTTTGTTGTTGGGTATCCCAAACAAAACAAGCGGTGCACGACTTTGCGTTTCGTAATGCCCTTCGATTGCCGCAATCTTGCGGGGTTGATGTTCAAACGTGTTGAGCCCATGCTGATCACCCGCCACCATTTGTAGGGGCGCGACCACGGCTGCCATCCACATCGCCATTGAAAACATCATACGTACGGCTTGCTGCGAGGCTAACCGCTCAGGCGTTGCCAGCACGACCTTTTGCGTTCGCATTTTCAATAAATGAAAGGCGCCGACACTGCCCACCACGAACGCCGTGGTGAGATAGGCCGCCAACACCATATGTACCAACCGATACGGAAAGGAAGGATTAAAAATCACTTCAAACCAACTCTCGACCACAAACTGCCCAACCGCATTCTGACTAAAGCCCGCGGGAGTCTGCATCCAGCTATTGACGGACAAGATCCAAAAGGCGGACATAAAGGTTCCAAGCGCCACCATTGCAGTCGCGAAGCAATGTAAGCGTGGGCCCACACGGACACGTCCGAATAACATCACACCTAGAAACCCAGCCTCAAGAAAAAAAGCCGACATCACTTCGTAACCCATCAAGGGGCCCAACACCGGACCCGTTTTATCTGCAAACACACTCCAGTTTGTTCCGAACTCATAGCTCATGACCAAACCCGACACAACACCCATACCGAAGGCCACTGCGAAGATTTTTTTCCAGTAATTAAATAAATCAAGGTAAACCGCTCGGCCCGTCGCCAAATGCAAACCATTGAGCACTGCAAGATAGCTCGCCAAACCAATCGAAAAGGCGGGAAAAATAATATGAAAACTCACGGTGAATGCGAACTGTATCCGCGCAAGTGTGTGTGCATCCAACCAATCCATACGCTCAGTCCTTTACTTTTTTTCGGGCTTGCCGATCTAGGGCGCGCAGATGCACCAGCTTTTCTGCAATCTTTGTTTCGAGTCCGCGAGCAACCGGTTGATACCAACCAGGCTCTTGCATATCATCAGGCAAATAGGTTTCACCTGCGGCATAGCCCTCAGGTTCGTCATGCGCGTAGCGGTAGGCATGACCGTAGCCCAGTTCTTTCATGAGTTTTGTAGGCGCATTGCGTAAATGCACTGGCACCGGGCGCGATTGATCTTGCTTCACAAACGCCACAGCCTGATTGTAGGCGTTATAGCCTGCATTACTTTTCGCAGCCACCGCCAGATAGAGAATCGCTTGCGCAAGCGCTAACTCACCCTCAGGCGACCCAAGGCGCTCGTACGTTTGTGCAGCGTCGTTCGCGATTTGCATGGCACGCGGATCGGCCAAACCGATGTCTTCCCAGGCCATTCGTACGATTCGGCGCGCCAAATATTTTGGATCGGCGCCGCCATCTAGCATCCGGGTCAACCAATACAACGCCGCATCTGGATTCGAGCCACGTACCGATTTATGCAACGCTGAAATCTG
>CAIYCP010000268.1 GCA_903924715.1 uncultured beta proteobacterium | reverse complement strand
TTAGGATTGGGGCTGAATACGTGGTGCGTGGCATCGGCCAAAATATGAACAGAAGCTTGGACAATGCGACTGTGCCAGCAGTGCAGCTAAACAATCTGTTCTGGTACCCACTTGAAAACTTCATCTCAGCTCCTGATGAAATTGACAGGAGACAGAAATGAAACAACAACTAAAAGTTGGCGACAAGGTGACCCTTATTTCTATTCCTAAAGGTAAGGAAAGGAAAAGCCAATTCCCCGGTATGGAATTGGTACTTGAACAGACCTACAAAATAATCCAGTTTCAGGGATGGGAAACCTATGATCCCGGCTACAGCTATGGAATAGATATTGGTTGTGGCTGGTGGTACGCGCGAAAGCATTTCATCTCATACCCAGATGAAATTGATCGTCCCACAAAAATAACCCGAAAGCTGAAGGAAATTGTCAAAAAGGCAAAAGGAAAGCCTCAGCCGTCTTACACCCGCTTACAAGCGAGGCCACCATGGTATCAAGAATAGTTGTTGGCATGGAAGTGTTGTGCATGAGGCCAACGCGAGGTGGGAGTTTGATTGAAGGTGGCTTCTACAAAGTAAAGCAGGTCAAGAACAAATTCTTTGCGCCTGAAGATGGCGTAATGTTCCATGAGACTGGCGATCATGTGTATTTGCCCAACAGATTTATGAGTTGGCCAGATGAGATTGAACTTCTGGCCCGCACAGAGCGTGCTGTTGAGCATCACAAGATGTTTACCAAACAAGGCAGGGGTGGTGGAACAAATCCAGGAAGCGTCACCCTCACTTATGGAGCTGATGGACAATGGCTAATAACAAACACATCCACGTCGTAACGACGGTGTGTGATCCGTCAGACGGTGAACGAACAGTCCGCTGTTCTTGTGGATTCACACAGAACATGGGCCGTGTCTCAGCCCAAGAAGCTATAAAAATGGCAGAAGGCCACAAGCCTCCTGCTCCAATGGGTTCATCTATTGAAAAGATGGGCTTTGCATCAGGGCTTCCAGTTAGAAGCTGGTAATTCTACCCGTCGCCTTCAGCGGCGGCATCTGTTGGACCGGTTTCCTCCCCCAAACCGTGCCGGTAACACAAACCCCTCGTGTTGCTGTGCCCCGATAGGTGCCGCCACTGAAGGCGATCCCGTCTTCACAACAGGAGAGAGAAAATGCAGACACGTATCGAAAACGGCAAGCTGATCATCGAAATCGACGTCAGCGACAAGGCCATCAAGGCCGCACCCATGTCCAAGAGCGGCAAGAACAAACTGATTGCTTCCACTGGTGGCTTCTTGGCCGTTGGTGAAGGCATCCGCATCGGCCTGAACGTCATCCACTAAGTGTTGCTAGAGCCGTGGGTGTTAATTCATCCACGGTTTCAGGGAACACTTAAGTTCCGTACAGGAGGAGAAGATAATGGGTACTTTGTTTAAATTGGTCTGCCTTGAAACCAAGGAAGACTACATGAGCAAAGGGGTGCTTGTTACGTATGAGGACGGCAAGAATGCTACTGCACAAGCGCAGTGGCTCACTGCCGATCAAGGACGTAAGTGGCAGCCTCGTAAGCTCGTGACTGATGATAAATGGAAGGAACGAGAAACCAAGCGTTTCCTTGATGGTGCATACAAGCATGTGCCGTGGGAAACGCAGAAATGGTGGAAGGGTACTAAACCTTGTCTTGAGCATTTTGCTCACGTTTCTATTGAGCGTGATGCCAAGATTGCTTTCACAATGGACGCGCACCAAGGCTCTTCAGATATTCAGACCCGTATCAAACCGGGCCGGTATCTGGAGCGGTACTTTGGTGACGTACTCAGCGGCGATGAAATACGCCGTTGGGTGGCTGAGTTCTCCGTGACTTACGAGCCAAACAAGTTGAATTTGGCTACGAAGCCCAAGGAGATCTTGGACGTCTACGTCAATGGCCCTACGAGTTGTATGACCCACACAATGGCCAACTTTCTGAGCAAGCTCGTCAAGAAGCACCCCGTTGAAGCCTATGCAGGCGGTGACCTAGCGGTTGCCTTCCTTGAAGGCGACGGCCGTGCCCCTTGCGGGGACTGCACTGAATTGTGTGATGGGTGTGACGGCGAAGCCCTGACATACAACGCTCGTGCCGTTGTATGGCCTGAGAAAAAGATCTATGGCCGCATCTACGGCGATGCTGACCGTATGCATCTGGTTCTCAAAAAGGCTGGTTACTCAGCTTCCAATGCTTTTGCTGGCGCTAAGTTGGCCCGCATCCCCGTGAGCATGAAATTGCTCGCTGGTAGTGTGGCAAAGTGCAACGGAGCGTTTGTCTGCCCATACTTGGATTCTAACACGCTGGTACGGGACGACGGCACGCACCTGATCATCGATGATGTGAAAGGTACGATGAACGCAAGGCAAACTCACGGCCTTTGCATCGATAATCGCGTCAAGTGTGAAGGGTGCGGTCAACTGGATATGCCTGAGGCGTTCGTTCGCGTCATGGATAAAACTGGTAACCGTTCCAATAGTGCTTGTTCGGCTTGCGTCAATGACAACACCAAGTTCGTCATTGACGCAAACAGCGGTCATTACTGCTTGCGGAAGGATGTCATCTGGGTTGAAGGTTTTGACCCGGTGTTCTTTGCCAACATCGATAACCATTTCGGTGTTTGCGACAAGACAAAGATCCTCTGCCTCAAGTCTCAAATGAAGCAGATGGTCGGCGGCTTGTGGGTATCTAGGGAGTGGTTCAACGCAAATGGCAAAGTCTGTCAGGTGTGTAACTTGGGCCTCTCACGCACGGGTACCGAAGGGTGCGGCAAGTACAACTGTTGGGATGACAACTGGAAAACCAAGAACGCTGAACTGTACGCCAAAGCTCTTGAATACACTATGGCGCACCAGAAGCGTGACGGGTACAACCAAGCCGAACCCATCAGCGGCTACTTGGAGCATTACATAGCCAAACTGCAAAAGTTGGAGGCTAAGTAATGACGAAAGCCAGCCCCCAACTCAAAGGCTACATTCAAGAAGCTACCGCTATGGATACCTTAGTCGACATGCTTACCACATGCCGACCGCAGGGTTCCAAGGTTGAGAAGCAATTCATCCGGCACTTTATTGCCCCGCTTGGGGCAGTGCCGGATGGAAAGGGCAACTACGTCCTTCGCATTGGTGATGAACCTATCCTGTGGTCATGCCACACGGATACGGTTCACTCCGTGCAAGGCTTCCAACGCCTTAGCAGGTTCGGTCAGTTTACGATCGGGCTTGATAAGAGCAGCC
>CAIYCP010000267.1 GCA_903924715.1 uncultured beta proteobacterium | reverse complement strand
TACTCCATCAGGACAAACTGTTGCCACCATTGGCATTGCAACCAATCGAACCTGGATGGATAAAAGTGGACAAAAGCAGGAAAAAACTGAATTTCACAACATTGTAATTTGGGGACGCCTAGCAGAAATTGCTGGTTCAGGCGCTGGCGCAACACCGGCGTGGCGAAAAAGCTGATGGCCGCGATGCACAATAAGATCGCCAGCACCATCAGCGTTAGGAGCCAGCTGTAATAGAACATCACGCCTAGGAAGATCAGCAGGAACGGGATATCGAGGCACAGCGTCACTGCGGCGCCGCTGATGAATTCGCGGATAGTTTCAACCCCCTGCACGCGCGCGATCAACACACCGGTCGAGCGGCTCTCGAAAAAGCGCGGCGGCAACTTGAACAACTGCTCGAACACCTGCAGCCCCAGCACCGCGTCGATACGGTTGCCAGTGTGCAATACGAGGTATTGCCGAACCCAGGTCATCACGGTGCTGAAGACCATGAACACGACAAGCCCGATCGCGATCACCCACAGCGTGCTCACCGTGTGATGCACGATCACCTTGTCGATCACGATTTGCGTTAACACCGGGGTTGCCAGCGCCATCAACTGGATGGCGAGTGAGGCCAACAGCACGTCGCGCCAGATCTGCTTGTGCTTGAGCAATTCTGGAATGAACCAGCTGAAGCCGAATTCTTTTTTCTGGTGCAGCATCGGATCGCCTTCGACGGCGGCTTTTGATTCGGCCTGGAACAGGATTACCTGGCCCGAGAAGCGCGCATCGAAATCCGCGAGTGCGGATTCGAAGGGCGTTTTGCTGGTTTCGTCGAAGAGGAGGACGCGGGTGTCGTCGGCTTTGAGGATTAGGGCTAGGCGGTGATGCTGGGGCGGTGCTTCTTCACCCTCACCCCTGCCCTCTCCCATCAAGGGAGAGGGAGATACGCTATCGTTTGCGGCGGGATCTGTGCTTGGTGACGCTTGCTCGGGTATTGCAGTCGATGGTGTGGGTTTAAGAACGGCAATACACGGCAGTGGCAGACCGCGCAGTTCAGCAATGCCCGCCTGCCGAATGCCCGCCTTGAGGCCGAGCGACTGCGCGACGAGCTGCATCGATTCAAGGTTGTACGGTGGTGCGACTTGCTGAAGCACGAGGTTCGCGGCAAATGGAATGCGCTGCAAATGGCACATCCCCTGGAGCCCCCAGAGGAATGTTTCAGTCGCCATGCATTGCGCACCGCTCACCAACGCGCTCTCCCTCGCGTTGTCGAAGCAAATTATTTTTCTTGCTTCGAGTTACCCTGGCGTCCGGCCCAGGTTCTCATGGTTCGAGAACGTAGAACTAGCCCTGGAAGCCTCCCTAAAGCTTCGTGAAAGATTACCCGAACTGTGAAATAGTGCAAATCTATCCATTTGATAAATTTTGTATTTTAATATTTAAAAACAGATAGTTGACGCAGCGTACGTTCTTGGATCTAGACCATTAAATGTTAATTATTTTTGCTTTGGAACACTAATTCATTGCTTGTGGTGACGGCCAAAGTCTAGAATATATATGTTGATATATATGGGGCATCCGATGGCCAAAATTGCATTGCGCAAGGTCGGATCAAGTTTTGTGACCACGATTCCGGTTGATGTCGTGAAAGATTTGCACCTGCAAGCCGGCCAAAAGCTGCAGGTCAGCAAGGAAAACGGTCGCATTGTGCTCACGCCTGTGACGGCGGAGCTTGATGCCGTATTGACCGCTCAGGAAAAAGTGATTGAAAAATATCGCGCAGCGTTTCAGCGCCTCGCTGACGTCTAAATAATGCCAAAGTTTATTGATCTGGATGCTGCCATCGCGATGCATCAGATTCAAGTTAACGTTTTTGGCGGAACACACGGCTTGCGCGATCAAGGCTTGCTCGAATCCGCATTGGGTCAAGCACAAACTACCTACGCGTATACGAGTGATATTCATGAAGCAGCCGCGCAATACTGCATTTCGCTCGCCAAGACTCACCCGTTTCTGGATGGCAATAAGCGTATCGGCGCCGACTGCATGGTGACTTTTCTAGTGCTTAACGGGATTGAGCCGACGTTCGACGCCTCGCAACTGTTCGACTGGACCATGGAGGCAGCGATGAGCAATATTGATCGCCCGGCACTAGCGGTACTGCTGCGTAAGCACACGACCTCACCGCGGCGCAAGAAATAATCAGCACTGATTTTGATGAATTCCAATT
>CAIYCP010000266.1 GCA_903924715.1 uncultured beta proteobacterium | reverse complement strand
CGGATGCGCTTTTTTTCGGTAAACGAGTAAGGCATGAGCACTCCGACTCGAGGTTACAAAGGCCGTCAACCACGGCCCGGGGTAAAACAAAGAAAATTCAGGTACATCAAACGACTTCAGAAAACCCGACTACTTATCAGATCTACCTCTTTTTTTGAGGCAACCCCAACGACTAGAGGGGTTTTCTGAAGACGCAAATGCCCGGGAAGGTAGTTAAACTTTCCCGGGCGTTTACTAGCAGGCCTTACTTCAATTCGGCCTTAGCGCCAGCTTCTTCAAGCTTCTTCTTGGCTGCTTCAGCGTCAGCTTTAGCAATGCCTTCTTTAACTGGCTTTGGTGCGCCATCAACCAAGTCTTTAGCTTCTTTCAAGCCCAGACCGGTGATTTCGCGAACAGCCTTAATGACGCTAACTTTATTTGCGCCAACTTCTGTCAGGTGAACAGTGAACTCTGTCTGCTCTTCAGCAGCAGCAGCAGCACCGCCAGCAGCTGGTGCAGCAACTGCAACAGCAGCAGCAGCAGCAGACACACCAAACTTCTCTTCCATTTCTTTGATCAACTCTGACAACTCAAGCACAGTCATGCTAGAAATTGCGTCGAGGATTTCAGCTTTAGTAGCCATTTGTAGAACTCCAGATTAAATAAAGTTTGCCAGGGATTGGTATCGCTTGTCGTTCAATGAAGTTTCAGCACGCCGATTACGCGGCTTGCTTTTGATCGCGCACAGCAGCTAAGCCACGCACGAACTTGGTTGGAACTTCGTTGAGAGTACGTACAAATTGCGCGATCGGCGCCTGCATTGTGCCCAACAATTTTGATAACAACTCGTCGCGTGATGGCATTGTGGCCAGAGCCTTAACACCATTGACATCAAGGATGCTGTTGGGCAAGGCCCCAGCTTTGATGGCAAGCTTCTCATTGTCTTTCGCAAAGGCTGAAAGAACTTTTGCAGCAGCAACTGGATCGGTACTGATCGCATAGATCAGTGGGCCGACCAGCTTTGCTGATAACGCCTCGAAAGGCGTACCAACAATTGCTTTGCGTGCCAGCGAGTTTTTCAAGACTCGCAGATACACGCCCGACGCACGCGCATTTTTGCGCAGTACGGTGACAGAGGCGACGTCCAGACCACGGTACTCTGCAACCACAATCGACTGTGCCGTCGCGACTTGCGTCGTGACGTCTTCGATTACAACTGCCTTCTCTTTACGATTGAGACTCACGGTTTGAACACTCCATCAAAAGATGCGGGGGAAAAATTCCCTTTGCATCAACCGAATGCGGCGAACCTGGTCGAGTTCTTAAAAAGAAATCTTCCGTGGACGCCGTCTGCGCTGGATCTAGAAACATCCTAGGATTAAGCATCTGCGTTTGGATAAAGAAACTTTATCGCAACAGCGTTTGCTCCAACGGTCTTTGACAGCAGCACTCAGACGAATCTGAGTACAGCCCAAAGTCTGTACTAATAACGACTACTTACTGCGCTGTAGCCGTTAAGGATGCAACCTCTACGCGCGCACCACCACCCATCGTGGATGACACTGCAACTTTGCGTAGATAAATACCTTTAGAAGCGGTAGGGCGCGCTTTATTCAAGGCGTCAACCAGTGCTGCAAGGTTTGTGCGCAATTGCTCAACGCCAAACGAGGCGCGACCAATTGTTGCGTGAATAATGCCGGCTTTATCGGTGCGGTATTGAACCTGACCAGCCTTGGCGTTTTTAACAGCCTGGGCCACATCGGGTGTAACAGTACCAACCTTCGGGTTAGGCATCAGACCACGCGGTCCGAGGATTTGACCCAACGTACCGACGATACGCATCGTATCGGGTGAGGCAATGACCACGTCAAAATTAAACGTGCCGCCTTTAATTTGCTCGGCGAGGTCTTCCATGCCGACGATATCAGCGCCAGCAGCTTTTGCTTGCTCAGCTTTATCGCCTTGCGCAAACACTGCTACACGGACCGTTTTTCCGGTGCCTTCAGGTAACACGACCGAACCACGAACCAGTTGGTCTGATTTCTTTGGATCGATGCCGAGTTGAACTGCAATATCAATTGATTCGTCAAACTTTGCGGTGGCACACTCTTTAACCAGTGTGATCGCCTCTGTGACGGGATACATTTTTTCGCGATCGATCTTTTGAGCGACCAATGCCATGCGTTTTGAAGCTTTAGCCATGATTAGACTCCTTCTACCGTGATGCCCATGCTGCGGGCGCTTCCAGCGATGGTGCGTACAGCGGCATCGAGGTCGGCGGCAGTCAGGTCGGGCGCTTTTGCTTTTGCAATTTCTTCGGCCTGTGCACGGGTCAGTTTGCCTACCTTATCGGTATGCGGGCGGGGTGATCCCTTCTGGATGCCAGCAGCTTTCTTAATCAGAATAGACGCAGGTGGCGTCTTCATGATGAAGGTGAAGCTCTTGTCAGCAAACGCGGTGATCACAACAGGAATCGGCAAACCTGGCTCAAGACTCTGCGTTTTTGCGTTAAACGCTTTGCAGAATTCCATGATGTTCAGGCCGCGTTGACCCAATGCTGGACCAATCGGTGGGGATGGGTTGGCCTTACCAGCTGGCACTTGCAGCTTAATGAAGCCGACGATTTTTTTCGCCATGCTATTGCTCCTTGCGGGTTCAAACGCCTACACCAATTGGTGTTGAGCTCCCCGGGGTTGATAAATTAAAACGAATCTCAAACTACTTACTCAAACTAAATTCTGCGGTACTACTTAGGTCTTTTCTACCTGACTAAAGTCGAGCTCAACTGGCGTTGAGCGACCGAAAATAGCAACAGAAACTCGTACTTTGCTTTTCTCGTAATTGACTTCTTCAACGTTGCCGTTGAAGTCAGCAAATGGACCATCTTTAACACGAACCATTTCACCCACTTCAAACAACACCTTGGGCCGTGGCTTTTCAATTCCTTCTTCCATTTGTGAAAGAATTTTTGCTACTTCTTTTTCAGAAATAGGTGTTGGCCGGTTACCCGAGCCTCCTAAAAATCCTGTCACCCGTGGGGTGTTCTTAATCACATGCCAGCTTTCATCCGTAAGGTCCATCTCAACCAGAACATAGCCTGGGAAAATACGACGCTCAGAGATTGACTTCTGACCACCTTTTGATTCAACAACTTCTTCAGAGGGCACAAGTACTTGCCCAAATAAACTTTGCAAACCAGCCCGCTCGATTCTTTCAAGCATGGCCTTGTGAACACTTTTTTCCATGCCGGAATAGACATGAACGACATACCAACGTTTACTCATGGATCGTCCTTGTTTATTTCCAGCCGAGCAGCACGCCAAACAGCAGCCACTCAACTAGTTTGTCTAACACCCAGAGAAACAACCCCATCACTGCAACAAACGCAAACACAATGCCGGTCATTTGCAGCGTTTCTTTGCGCGTCGGCCACACGACACGCTTGACTTCGTTGTAAGACTCTTGAGCAAATGCAATGGTCCGACGTCCTGGCTCGCTCATCCATGCAATTCCCGCAGCCACCGCTAAACTACCAATAAAGATGGCAATTCGAGCAACCATCGGCAACTTTGATTCGAGCACAGAGAAACCAACAATTCCAGCGATGATGACAAGCACAGCTAAACCCAATTTGAGTTTGTCTGTGATGCTTGTTACGTTCTCAATCGATGTGTTCGACATATTCAGCGCTTAAGCACAAAAAGTGTGCTGTCCGCAATTTTGTTTTTTGGCGGTGGCAGGGGCAGAGAGCCTCGAACTCCCAACCTTCGGTTTTGGAGACCGACGCTCTGCCAATTGAGCTATGCCCCTAGACCTGCACTGCTAAAAAGACTGGTGCCTTTCGGCACCGATCCGACTTTTTACTTCAAGATTTTTGCAACGACGCCGGCGCCAACAGTACGGCCACCTTCGCGGATTGCAAAACGCAAGCCCTCTTCCATGGCGATCGGTGCCAACAGCTTGATCGTCATCGAGACGTTATCACCAGGCAGAACCATTTCTTTGTCTGCTGGCAATTCGATCGTGCCGGTCACATCTGTCGTGCGGAAGTAGAACTGAGGACGGTAGCCATTAAAGAACGGTGTATGACGACCGCCTTCTTCTTTTGACAGAATGTAGACCTCGGCTGTGAAGTCTGTGTGTGGCTTAATCGAGGCGGGCTTGGCCAACACTTGGCCGCGCTCGACTTCTTCACGCTTGGTGCCACGCAACAAGATACCGACGTTATCGCCCGCCTGACCTTGGTCAAGCAACTTGCGAAACATCTCAACGCCTGTGCAGGTGGTTTTCAGTGTGTCGTGGATACCGACGATTTCAATCTCTTCGCCGACCTTCACAATACCGCGCTCGATACGACCCGTCACAACAGTGCCACGACCCGAGATCGAGAACACGTCTTCAACAGGCATCAGGAACGCGCCATCAACGGCACGCTCTGGCAGGGGAATGTAGGTGTCAAGGGCTTCGGCCAAACGCATAATCGCGCCTTCGCCCATCTCGCCCTTATCGCCCTCAAGCGCCAGCTTGGCTGAGCCGGTGATGATTGGGGTATCGTCGCCTGGGAAATCATACTTAGATAGAAGCTCACGCACTTCCATCTCGACGAGCTCAAGCAGCTCGGCATCATCAACCATGTCGGCTTTGTTCAGGAACACGATGATGTAAGGCACGCCCACTTGGCGGCTGAGCAAAATGTGCTCGCGCGTTTGGGGCATTGGGCCGTCGGCGGCGGACACGACCAACACTGCGCCGTCCATCTGTGCGGCACCGGTGATCATATTTTTAATGTAGTCG
>CAIYCP010000265.1 GCA_903924715.1 uncultured beta proteobacterium | reverse complement strand
CAGCTCTTTGAGTTTGGCCAAGAGTTGCCCGACCTGTGCGTCGTGCTCAACCATCCCATCAGCGTACAGACCGAGCCCTGTCTTGCCTTGTGAGCTTGGTTTTAGGTGGGTGAAAATGTGCATACGGGTTGAGTTAAACCAAACAAAGAAAGGTTTTTTCTCTTGCTTGGCGCTATCCATGAAGCCTAGTGTTTTAACCATGACCTCGTCGTCAATGGTCTCCATGCGCTTGCGCGTCAAGGGGCCGGTATCTTCGATCTTGCCGCCCGCAAAACTGTGGATCACGCCACGTGGGCCGAATTTCTTTTTAAATTCGGGGTCTTTAGGATAATCAACGTTCTCGGGCTCTTCTTCGGCATTCAGGTGATAAAGGTTGCCGAAAAACTCATCGAAGCCATGCGCAGTCGGTAACATATCGTCACGATCGCCAAGATGATTTTTACCGAATTGTCCTGTTTTGTAACCACGGGCTTTGAGCAGCTCTGCCAGTGTTGGGTCTTCTTTTTTAATGCCCTCGGGTGTACCAGGCAAACCGACTTTGGTCAGACCGGTTCGAATCGGAGACTGGCCTGTGATGAATGCTGCGCGCCCGGCGGTACTGCTTTGTTGACCATACCAATCCGTAAACAGCACACCCTCTTTGGCGATGCGATCAATATTTGGGGTTCTGTAGCCCATCATGCCGTTGTTATAGGCACTGATATTGAACTGGCCAATGTCGTCACCAAAGATGACAAGAATGTTAGGCGCATCAGCGGCAAGCGCCTGCCCTGCCAGCAAAGTGCCAGCAATCGTTGCAGCAAGCAAAGTCTTTTTAAATGGACGCATCACAGTAAATCTCCGAAAGCACACGCATGACAATGTTTTATATTGAACGTCTATCGACCGAATTTAGTGATCCCTTCAGACCACGCCATCCTACCTGATCGACTTATAGAGTAATGAAAAAATAAGATCGAAGAAAACGAGCTTGCCATTTTCGACAAGTTTTACTTTGTCGACGATCGCAGTGCAAGCCAAGTCCAGACGGCACCCGCAGCATCAACGGCTGCAAACAAAAGCATGGCAGGGCCAATTTTGCCCAACAAAACAATCACCACGATGAACGCAGCACCGTATAACCTCATGGCCACGGTCCAGGGGATAAATTGATCAAACTTGGCGCGGACAATCAATAGATAATAGCCACCAATAATCGAGCCAAGCAAGCCAACAAAGCGAATCCAGACGTCGTCACCTGCTGATAACCCAAAGGTGTTCAGGATAAACATAGGCATGAAAATAAAGCCAACGCCTACACCAAAGATCATGTACAAACCGAAGAAGAACAGACTGCGTCGAGCATTATTCATATTTGACTGTTGGGCGAGGTTGAAGTGTTGCCATTTAAGCGCTTAGGACAGTAGCATATTCAGGTTACGAAGATTTGCTGGCGCTGTTTTGTTCACAAACAGGCGACCCAGTGCATATTTGATCCTCTTGCAGGTTGCACCACTTTGACTTCAATCATTTAGCCCCTTCAAATAGAGAATTGAAGCCAACTACGTTGGTG
>CAIYCP010000264.1 GCA_903924715.1 uncultured beta proteobacterium | reverse complement strand
CGCTGAGGCGCCATACTTTCGAGCACGAACCCGTCATCATCTAAAGTTGCAAGAATTGAGTCACGCCCACCAGGCAAGCAACAAAGCGAAGCGCACTCAATGATCTTTGCAAGATGCACAGACAAGCCAATTGGAAAACCCAACATTACAGGCAGAGTCGAGAAAATTGCAGTATCACACGCGCGGCCAGTGATCAGCACGTCAATATCCGCCTTGAACGCCTGCTCAAATGAACTCATGCCCATTTGCCCAACAATATGTGCGGCACCGACGACGTCCTCTTCACTCAACGTCGGCATACCATCGATACCCACCATCCCCTGCGAACGAATCGCCTCAATAATGATGTCTTTAGGGATGTCACCCGCAATCACACCCAAGCGAAAGTGCAAGCCCTCTTCTTTTGCAATCTCACGCACAATCGATAGCGTTTGCTCTAGGTGGGGCGCACCACCCGCCGACCCAGCTGAACCAATCACTAACGGGATATCGTGAAGTCGTGCTGCGATGATGACCTTACGCAGATCACGTTTGGTCGATTCACGCGCAGTAGCCATATTGCCGCTGCCTAAATAGTAGGGGCCGATATCAATCGAACCCATATCGCAACCAATCAGGTCAGGCTTGCGCTCTAGACCTGCGTTAAATGCAGGGGTTGGGATGCCATACCCCAACTGGCCAGAGGCTCCCAATAGTCGCAGTGGTCGACGTTTTTTTAAACTGGCAAATTCTTTTAAGATTCGTCCCGTTGCGCTCATAGAATTTCAACCTTGAACAAGCGCGCGTGCTGTTGTGCCCCGTAAACATCTCGATCACCAGGATCGCCTGCCGTAATCTTTCTAGGAATTGCAATCTTCAAAGCACGCGACATCGGGTACTCAATAATATTGACCTGTTCAGCCGGCATATCGTAAAGTCGCGCAATCAGTGCTTGATTAATCACGTTGGACGCAACGACCCTGTTGTAATCTTCGTCACTGTTGAACATGATGTCGAGCGTCGTACAACGCGGACCCGCATTTTTACTGCGAATGACACGTGCGATATCTTGCAAATACATGATGACCTTTTTGCGAACGTAAGAGTTAGTTGTTGACTGACGCACCTGATTCTTTGACAACACGATTCCAGCGATCAATGTCTTTTTGCAAAACTACCGCAAACTCAGCTGAACTCGCGTCGGTTTGCACTTGTCCGCCCTCTTGCAAATATGCTGACTGCATCGCCGGCGTCGCTAAAATTTTTCTTGCTGTGGCATTGAGTAACTGAATAATTTCGGAGGGTGTATTTTTAGGTGCAAACAAACCGATCCAAACAGAAATCTCGGCATTTTTAATGCCTAACTCAACAACCGTGGGCACGTCAGGCATTTGACCTGAGCGCTGCTCAGCCGTCACCGTCAGCGCTTTGAGTTGCCCTTCTTTGACGTACGGCAACACCACGGGTATGTTGCCAAAGATCATGTCAACCCGTCCCGCCAACAAATCCACCATGACCTGCGAGGTTCCTTTATAGGGAATATGCTGAAGCTTAATTCCAGCTGTTTGCGCAAGTAACACGGCCGAAAGGTGTGCGCTTGTTCCGCTGCCCCCCGATCCATAGGTTAAAGGTGTTGCTTCACGCTGTTTAGCCAGAGAAATCAACTCCGCGAGCGTATTGACCTTCAACGAGACCGGTACCACCAACGCATTTGGAAACGCAGTAATCCGGGTGATAGGCTCAAAATCACGCACCGGATCGTAAGGCAGATCAGGATACAAAGCCTGATTCATCGCGTGGGTATTGAGTGTTCCAGCCAGCAGGGTATAACCATCGGGCACCGCCTTCGCAACCAAGGTGCTGCCTAATGCACCTCCGGCACCACTACGATTGTCGACGATGAACGATTGTTTAAGCTCTTGCGATAATGCCTCTGCTAAACGACGTGCGGCAATGTCAGCACCCGTACCAACCGGAAAAGGCACCACAATCCGAATAGACTTTTCAGGATAAGCCGCTTGCACGATGGTCAAACTCAAGACGAACAGCCCGAGTACCCTACCAAAATCGCAGATCAGTCGCTTCATTATTGTCTCAATTAAATAGTGTTATTCGACTAGCCTAAATATTTCCAACAATAGGCATCAACTTGCCGACGCCTCACCCAAGGTTTGTAAAAGAGTCTGGTACAAAGAATCGATTGAGTCCTGCATTCCCAGTTGCTGTGCAGTTTCAAAAAGTGTTTTCCCTGTTTTACTGGCATGACGATTAGCGCCAAGACAATCGAAAAACTTTTCTTTTAGAAGTGCTTCAGTCAACCAGTTTCCAGGCTTGCCGCTTGCCACATCGATCCGAATTGACTCTTCTTGACCCGACTTTAATTTAAGATCAACGATCGCTGCGAACTCATGATCATCTGCCACAAGTGGATCAATTTCGACCTTGATTTTTTTCATCAGACGTTCAATCGTTGGGCGTCTAATCTGATCCGCCTCAAAGGTCCCAATCTTGACCCCGCCATCGATCATCGTCGAGGCGATGCAATAGCGCATACTGAACTTGCCTTCTAGGCCAGTGGTTGGAATATCATAAATCAACGGTTGCATAGCAAAACGCGATGCCCCGACTCGCATGGACTCTATATCTTCAAATGAAGTGCCTTTGAGTCGCTCACGTAGTACGCGCGTAGCATCAATTGCGGGATGCGTTGCTGCACAGCACGGATAGGCTTTCAGACCGATTCCTGTCTCAGTCAAGATCTCTAGCGGCTGCCCCCAGTGCTTTGCGTAACTAGCGGGTGCCTGGCCACCAAACACCTTCATAAAACCAAATTTACCTTCAATCGCATCCGGCGCACAGGTAAAGTCCTGCTCAGCCAAACGCGTTGCCAAAATTGCGGATCGGGCTGCAAGGCCCGCATGAAGAGGCTTGGTCATCGTGCCAAAATTCTGACGTACGCCACTTGCAAGCGATGCACTCACGCCTAATGCGCCACGCATTTGTTCGTCTGTGAAGTTTTCAAGAAACGCCAAAGCCGCCGTTGCACCGATGGCGCCAAAGGTACCCGTTGTGTGCCAACCACGCTCGTAGTGCGCGGTGTTTAAACGGCGCCCAAGTTGACCCAGAGTTTCGATACCCACGACGTGCGCGCGAATCAAGTCTTCGCCGCTGACACCTAGGACTGCACCGCGAATTAACAGCGCGGGTAACAGCAACGCTGTCGCATGACAATAGGCTGGGTGACTAATGTCATCAAAATCCGCTGCGTGTGCAAGCGTACCCAGATATAACGCAGCAGACCCTTGAGCATCGGTTGAACCGACTCGCAAGACGGCAGGGACAAATTGTGCCAATACGTCTGTAAGTGATTGCGGCGAAAATAACGCTCGACGCAACTTAGGCTCGAGCGCCTGCCCGACTCCGAGCACCATGCAGGCTAACGTATCCGTGATGGCATCGGTTGAGCGCCGTACCGTCTCAGCTGCAAGCGGCTGCGTACGAAACGTTCGACAAAAGCGAATCAAACCATCTGAAAAATTGGGGTCTAGCGCTGCACTAGTTGAACTAGCCTCGTTTGACATCATTGTCTCGCTCCTTACGCTCTTATTTTTTACTCTCGATTGACGCGAAAGTTAGAATTTCTATGTAATCCGACTATTATGCGCTAACAAATTGCTTGCCGTCTTTCAAAAATGGATCACTCATGACGATAAGAATCCTCACGACAATCACACTGATCTCGCTAGCACTTCTAACACTATGTCAAAATGCTGCGGCGCAAGAATATCCAAATCGTTCTGTCAAAATCGTAGTGGGCTATCCCCCAGGTGGCTCGGTTGACGTCAATGCCCGTCTGTTAGGCAAGCTGCTGGGCGAGCGTTGGAAGCAGCCTGTTATCGTTGAAAATCGCAGTGGTGCCGGTTCAACGATTGCAACGGCAATCGTAGCCCAAGCCTCGCCAGACGGATACACCATTTTATTGGCGTCGCCGGCCCACACTATCAATGCAACGCTCTACAAAAAGTTGCCCTACGATACAGCGACGGCCTTCGCGTCTGTTGCCAAGTTGTCGCTTGCACCTTTGATTTTAATTGTGCATCCTTCGCTTCAGGTGCAAAACGTTGCACAACTCATCGCACTCGCAAAAGCACAACCTGGCAAACTCAATTACGGCTCATCTGGCACAGGCACCACCGTGCACCTTGCCGGCGCACTCTTTAATATGATGGCGGGCACTTCAATTCAGCATATCCCGTATCACGGTGGTGGCCCTGCACTCACCGCTTTACTCGCAGGTGATGTGCAGATCATGTTTTCAGGCGTTGAGGGGCTTGCTCAGGTCAAAGGTGGCAATCTGCGCGCATTGGCGATCACGGCGTCTGAAAGGCTTGAGTTGTTTGGAAATCTGCCGACAGTGTCTGAATCAGGTCTCCCAGGCTTTGAAGTTGAAACATGGTACGGGCTGTATGTGCCTGCAGCCACGCCAGTCGCAGTCGTGCGGCAACTCAACAAAGACGTCAACAATATCTTGCGCGAACCAGCCACGATCGAGCGCTATCGAAAACTCAGTTTCGAAGTCTTTCAGAGCACACCCGAACAGTTTGACGCCTTCACTCAGAGCGAACTCAAAAAATGGCGCGACGTTGTTCAGGTAGCTGGTGCGACACTAGACTAGCCCTAAGCAACCTAAGATCAAGTCTGACGCAAACCCAGATCACTAGGATCAGGGTTTGGGCAAAATCGCCGACAAACTTGCTTTGACCTCAACAAAGACTGGGCCTTTTGCTGCCAGTGCCGCTCGAATCATGGGTTCGATATCTTCGTCTTTTTCAATCAACAAGGTCGCGCAGCCAAAGGCTTGGGCTAATTTTGAAAAGTCTGGTCCAGTCAAATCAGTCGCATGCGAACGCCCGGGATACATGCGCTCTTGATGCAAGCGAATCGTCCCTAAACTGCGATTATTAGATAAAAATATTTTGAGCGGTAACTTGCGCTCAACCGCAACGGCAAGTTCGTTGCCCGTCATCATAAAACCACCATCGCCCACCAAACAAATCACCGTACGCTCAGGTTCACGCATTGCGATCGCCACTGCACCGGGCACGCCATAGCCCATCACTCCCGACATCGTCGAATACAACTTACGTCGGCCCGTAAATGGAAAAAATTTGTACGCTAAAGCGGCAGAGATCCCAGCATCGGGGACGATACTGGTGGCATCAGGGGTCAGTTCACCTAAGGCACGCACCACATTACCAAAGGCCACACCATCAGGCGCTTTGATATTTTTCCAGACCGCCTGCGTTTGCGCATAACCGTGCAATTCACTGATCCAAGCACTGCGATCTTTTTTCTGTGGCACTGCATCGCGCGCATTGAACTCGCGAATAAATTCTGCTCCGTGGCAAACCATTCCAACCGTTGGCTGAAAATTTTTACCAATCATCGTGACATCTGCACACGCATGTACAAGCGTTTGCTTTGGCCAGGGCGGTGTTGGGAATCTGTAATTTAAGGTTCCCCAATCAGACAAACGCGTGCCAATGGCCAACAACAAATCTGCTTGTTCAAACGCTTTGACTTGCGTGGCAGACGTACCCGTTCCGATATCACCCGCGTACAACGGGTGATCAGAAGAAAATACGCCGTGACGACGAAAACCGATCACAACCGGAATATTGTGTTTTTCCGCCGCCGCGCGAAGCGCCGCGCGTTGCGCATCCGTTGCAAAGTCACCGCCGGCAAGTAACAACGGGCGTTCGGCCTGCGCCAATAACTCCAACACACGCTCCATTGCCTGAGGTGTCGGTGCGCTGTTTGCCACGACAGAGGCGCGCGCTTTCACGTCGGGCAACTCAATCGGCAAAATATCTTCTGGCAATGAAATCACCACGGGCCCGGGCGTTCCACTCATCGCAACCGAAAAAGCACGTGCCATGACTTCGGGCACACGTGTCGGATCATTGATTTCGTAAACCCATTTCGCGATACTTCCAAACATTTTTGAATAATCAATTTCTTGAAAACTGTCACGACCAACATGCTGTCGCTCACCTTGACCAATCATTAAGATGAGTGGCGTACCGTCTTGCTGAGCGCTATGAATAGCAATCGAAGCGTTCGTGGCACCCGGCCCGCGGCTCACCATAAAAACGCCGGGGCGTCCGGTCAACCGACCATCCGCCATAGCCATAAACCCTGCAGAACTTTCATGTCGTGCGGTAATGGTATCGATCGAACTAGCGCCTAACGCATCGAGTAAGGGCAAAAAACTTTCGCCCGGTACACAAAAAACACGATCTACGTGATTTGCTTCTAAAAAAGATACCAACTGCTGTCCGGTCGTTTGCACGGTGCTCTCCAAGAAACTTCTAAATGGCTATTCAGCCTTGATTCCTAACTTTTTAATTAATCCTGCCCAATATTGTGTCTCTGCCTCAATAAATAAAGCAGTCGAAGCGGGCGTTGAGTTCGTAAGCGGTTCAAAACCTAATTCAATGAATCGCGCAAAGTTGGCAGGCATCGCCATCACTCGATTGATCGTCGTGTTCAATAGCTCAATCACTTCGGTTGGCGTCCCCTTTGGTACTAAGATGACGCCCCAGGTCGTCGTCACAAAGCCCGGAACACCCGCCTCAATGGCCGTTGGCACCTTTGGCAACAAGGGCGAGCGCTTGGCCGACACCACGGCTAACGCTTTCAACGCTCCTGAGTCAATATATTGCGAAGCACTTGAAATCGAACCAAAATGAAATTGAGTACGGCCGGCCAATAAATCGACCAAGGCAGGACCTTCGCCTCGATAGGGCACATGCGTCACAGTCAGGCCGGTCTCAATACGAAACTGTTCACCATGCAAATGCATCGCGCTGCCCACACCGGCCGAGCCATATGAAAGCGGCCCATTCGTTTTTGCATATTTTAGAAACTCAGCCAAGTTCGTGGCAGGCACAGAAGGATGCATCAGAATCACCGGCGATGAAGTCACCACGTGGGCGACTGGTGCGAAATCTCGCTTGGCATCGTAGCGCAAGCTCTTATACAAACTGGGATTCACTGCCAGGCCAACCGTTGTAAACAAAAGTGTGTAACCATCCGCGGGGCTGCGAGCGACCTCTTCGGTGCCCAACGCCGTGCCAGCGCCCGCTTTGTTGTCTACATAAACCGGCTGCTTGAGTTCAGTGGCTAAGCCCTGCGCAAGCAAGCGTGCTGCGATATCTGTATTACCGCCCACCGCAAAAGGCACGACAAGACGAATTTGTTTCACCGGATAATCTGCTGCCTGCGCGAACACGCTCGCGAAACACAACAACAATAGCGACACGAACCGTTGAGTCAGCATGAGGATTGTCTCCGTATTTTTTATTTTCCGAACAACCAGAGTCTAACTTGTTTGAAGCTTAGGCCTCAAACCGAACCACTTGAGCCCGTTTCAGCTAAGATATCTTGCATTCAAGAATCGATCCATCCGACAACCGTAGTGAGATACCTGTGAATCCACCCATTGTTGTGCCCAGACCTGCCGCCACCGTCATTCTTGCTCGCGATACCAGCGACGGGATTGAAGTGTTTATGATGCAGCGCACAACAGAAGTCGCCTTTGCCAAGGGCATGCACGTGTTCCCAGGCGGCGGACTCGATCCCACTGACCATCATGAAGAAATTGCATCACTCTGCGTGGGCTTAACAGACGTTCATGCCAGCACCACCCTGGGCATTGAACAAGGCGGTCTAGCCTATTGGATCGCCGCCATACGCGAATGTTTTGAAGAGGCGGGGCTTTTGCTCGGCTATCGCCACGACGACGAGCTTGTGCATCTGAATGAACACGAAGCGCTTCGTCTGGCCGACTTACGCACTGCACTGGCTGAAAACAAAATCACTTTTGTCGATGTGCTAAAGGCCGAGCAATTTCGTGTCGCAACCGACAAAATTGCCTACTTCAGTCACTGGATTACGATGCCAGGCCGACCCAAACGCTACGACACACGCTTCTTTGTTGCGCAGGCACCCGTGGGCCAAGTGGCCAAACAGGATGACTATGAAACGGTCGGCCAGCGCTGGGTACGCCCAGCCGATGCGATCGAAAAAAGTCGTCTGGGTGAAATTGATTTGATGTTTCCAACGATCAAAACACTTGAAAGTCTCTCGCGTTTTGCCACAGTGAAAGATCTGCTTGAATTCGCGCGCGCGCCAAAGCCCAAACAGCTCATGTCGCCACGCACCGGAACAGGTCGCGCCGAAAAAACCGAGATCCTCATCCCAGGCGACTACGCCTACGCCGAACTCGGCAAAATCGACCCTGAGGGTAAAGGCGTTGGAAAGACCTATATTGAACCCGGCATTGCTGTAGAAATTGCGCCTGATGTCTTGCGCGTCACCGCACCGAACCCCGGAATGATGACCGGACCAGGCACAAACTCTTACCTCATTGGAAACCAACAGACAGGTGTCGCAGTCATTGACCCAGGGCCGCCTCTGATTGAACACATTGACGCGCTAGTCAAGGCGGCACGCGGCCCAATCAAATGGATTCTGTGCACACACACGCATCTTGATCACTCTCCAGCAGCCTTAGAACTTAAAGCAAGAACCGGTGCCACGGTCTATGGCATGCCGCCACCGCCCTACCCGAATCAAGACCAAACCTTTGCCCCCGATATACCGGTGACTCACCATCAACAAATAAAGGTTGCGGGCGCCACACTTCGGGTGATTCACACTCCCGGGCATGCCTCGAATCAGGTCTGCTATCTGCATGAAACTGAACGCTTAATGTTTACCGGTGATCACATCATGCAAGGCTCAACGGTCGTGATCAATCCCCCAGATGGCAACATGGCCACTTATCTCGCCTCTTTGCGTCTTTTATTTGAAGAAAAAATCGATTTTCTAGCGCCCGGGCATGGCTTTTTAATGGACAAACCCAACGAGGCTGTTGAACGTCTGTTGGTTCATCGCCAAGACCGAGAAAATAAAGTTGTGGCAGCACTACGAACCTTCGAGCAGCCCGCCACGCTCGAAGAATTAGTGCCTGTCGCCTATCGAGACACAGCAGAAAAACTACACAAAGTTGCTATGCGTTCGTTGTTTGCGCATCTGCAAAAACTTGTCGAAGAACAACGCGTTGAGTATTCAAACGATCGTTGGTTGCTCAAACGCTGAGGCAACTTAACTAAAGCACGCGCCCATCACGCTGTAGAGACCACAGACCGGCCACTAGAATCAACAACATACCCAGGGTCAGGACTAGCGCGGTCACCTCGGTGCTTTGGTGTTTTTCAAGGCGAATCGTCGTGGCGAGCGCCGCGTAAACTTTCTTTAAATCATTGGCGTTTGTTGCACGATAATAATCAGCCAACGTAATATCAGCGATTTTTTTGAGCGCTGTTTCGTCAAGCTTGACTCGCATCGACAATCCTTGGGCCTTGAGTACGACCCCTTCAGGTGTCCCAACACCGACCGTGTAGACGCGCACGCCATGGTCTGCAGCAAGCTGTGCCATCTTCAATGCGTCAGGGCCCATATTACTTTGCCCATCTGAGATCAAGACGATCGCTAGTGCTTTATTCGACCCAGGATCGAGCTTGACCTGATTCGAACCTTTGCCCTCTGCCCCCAAGGGCTTGCCGGTATCTTTTGGCGGTGGACGATCTGCCTCAGTCAAAAGTTTCTCGACCTCAATTCCTGAACCAGGCAACAATTGCGCCAATGCAATCAAAATGCCACTGCCTAACGCAGAACCTGTTTGCAAAGGTAGATTTTCGATTGCGCGATAGAGTTCGTCGCGGCTTAAGGTCGGCGCTTGTGCCACCGCTGCCGTACTCGCGACCGTCACAATTCCGACCTTGACTAGTGGTGGCTGTTCAGCAATAAACGTGCGTACCGCCGCCTGAGCCGCCTCAAGACGACTGGGCTGAACATCCGCCGCCCGCATACTGCCCGAAGTATCAATCGCGAGCATGACGGTATCTAAACGACCCGGCAGCAACAATACTGCACGGGGCCGCGCTAAAGAAAAAATCACAAGACTTACGCCAAACAGCATCAACAGTGCGCATCCATGGCGAGACCATCTTTGCCGACGGCAGAACCAGAGATAAGCACCGATTAAAAAAGGTAACCCAGAAAATGCCCACAACAAAGAGGGCCAAAGCAAGGTCAAGGAGTTTAACGAAGGCATAGGATCACGTGCTCGCAAAAACACCAGAAGCGGCACCGGTGGCCACTTGGCTGCGACGTTTGCGCATTCGCGTGAAGCGAATCAGCGCTTGATCAATGGGCTCGTCGGTCTGCAACTCCATGCAATCAACGCCAGCATGTGCAAAACTTTCGCGCAAATTTTCTTCGCGCAAGATTGCTTGTTCAGCAAAACGTTTTCGAAAACTCGTATCATGCGAATCAACAAAAATCTGTTCACCCGTCTCGGCATCCTGCATCACCAACAGCCCGTTATTTGGCAATACGGATTCCACGGGATCAAACAAGCGGATCGCCACCACTTCATGACGGCGCGCCAATTGATTTAAGGCGCGATCCCAGCCAGGCTGGCTTAAAAAATCTGACAATATAAAAACAGTCGAGCGCCTCTTTAAGATGGATTGCACATCTCTCAAGAGCGTCCCTAAATCGGTTTCTTGTGTTTGTTTAATAGATTCAGCGCGCGTCATGCGGTCTAATAAATGCAGTACCTGGCGTCGACCTGATCTGGCAGGAATATGCACGTTGGCATGACCGCCAGCACCGGTATAAAGCAAGGCACCTACTCGATTACCATGTTGCGTCAACAAGCGCGCAAGCACGCCTACACATTCAATTGCAAGGGTTCGTTTACTGACTTGGCTTGAACCAAAATCAATAGAGCCCGACAAATCCACCACAAACCAAGCCGTCATTTCTCGGTCTTCTTGATGCTCGCGTACATAAGGCACTTGCATCCTGGCGGTGACATTCCAATCAATATGTCGCACATCATCATGTGTCTGATATTCACGCAAGTCAGCGAGCATTAAACCCGCACCACGAAACAGCGTGCGATAGTCACCTTGCAACTGTCCGTCTAGTCGTCGTATCACCGTCCATTCCAACTGACGCAACAACGCATCCGGACGAGGAACAAGTGCCGCGGTCTCTGTGTCGCGCGAAAATTCTTGCGCAACGGCCGACTGACGCTTAAAGCGTTTAAGAAACGCGAACATGGCTATCGAGCGGCTTGTCTGGCACGGGCACCGCCCGCAAAATTTGCTCAATCAGTTGATCGGCGGATAAGCCATCAGACAAGGCCTCGTACGACAAGACTAAACGATGCCGCAAGACATCAGGAACCAAATCTACAACATCTTGTGGCAAGGCGTAGCTGCGTCCACGTAAAAATGCAAGCGCACGCGCGCCTTCAATCAACCCAATCGTCGCACGCGGACTCGCCCCAAACGTCAGGTAACGCGCGAGATCAGGTAAACCAAACCGTGCGGGATCACGGGTGGCCGACACCAGCTTGACCGCATACTGAATCAGCCCTGGATCAACGTACCCTTGCCGTGATTGATGCTGCAAAGCGGCGATCTGTTCTGTCGTAGCGACCGCCGCAATATCGATCGCAGGGCCAATCACGCGCTGCACAATCACAAACTCTTCTTCTTCTTTGGGATAACCGATCAGCACTTTCATCATAAAGCGATCGACCTGTGCTTCAGGTAATGGATAAGTACCCTCGGTCTCAATAGGATTTTGCGTCGCCATCACCAAAAACGGAGAGGGCACTTTGTGCGTTTGACCGGCAATCGTCACTTGTCTTTCTTGCATCACCTCAAGCAAGGCACTTTGGACCTTTGCAGGCGCTCGATTAATTTCATCGGCTAGCAAGAGATTTGCAAAGACAGGGCCTAACACCGTACTGAATTCGCTCGTCTTTTGATTATAAATTTGAGTGCCCACCAAATCTGCAGGCAATAGGTCAGGCGTAAATTGAATGCGCTTGAAAGAACCTCGAATGGCCTTAGCCAAGGTGTTGACCGTTAAGGTTTTAGCCAAGCCTGGCACACCCTCAATCAGCAAGTGACCTTGAGCCAAAATCGCGACGAGCATCCGCTCTAAAAACTGGTCTTGTCCGACCACCACGCGTTTAACTTCATATAGCACACGCTCCATCAAGAGCGCAGTCTCTTGAACGGGTTGGGGGGACTGGCCACGATTCCAGGCTTGCGCTTCGCTATTCATAGGCTTCTCGTCGGTTCACGTCTTATAGGTTCAAGTTAAAACGGGGGCATACCCAGGGCTACACCTGCACTTTCTATCGTAATTGCAAACCCAATCCCGATAAATGTTCTGACACTGGTCGGATTCAAAATCGCCGTCACAATCCCCAGCACTTCTCCTGCCATGTTGATCAAAGGCCCCCCAGAATTTCCTGGGTTGGCAGCAGCATCAAACTGAATCAGCCCAGTCAAAGGTGGCCCCTCAGCAGGTTTGAACGTTCGATTTAAACCAGAAATCACACCAGCGGAAACCGAAGGCCCCATCCCAAAAGGAAACCCCACCACCACGACGTCATCACCAGGACCGATATTTTGACTAGACCCCATGGTCGCTGGCTGCAGATCATCTGGGATATTAAGAGGCTTAATCACCGCGAGGTCTTTGTCGCGCTGGGCCGATACGAGTTCTGCGGGCGACTCTAGACCATCTGCGAAGGTCACCACTAGGCGCGGCGAGGCCGAGACCACATGCAAATTAGTCAAAATCGTGCCGTCTTCTTTGATCACAACGCCGGTGCCAACACCAAGTTCGTCATCACCCACCTGCGTACCCTTGGCATCCAGTATGTCGCCCCGAATTCGCACGATCGATGGCGCAATCAGTGCAGCCGCGCGGGCGGCACGCGCCGGTAAATCTTTGGTCGCTAGGGTGTGCAAGACTGCAGCGTCAATTTGCTCTTGCGTCAACTCAGGTCGAAGCGGCTCAACATAATCCCGAAGCAAGAGCAACGAGTAAGCCAGCACGGTGCCAAGAAATAACAAGCCAAACCGCTCGTAAGATTTTCGCCAAGCGAACCGGTTGTGCACTGCCTCGGCAGGTGCGGCGGAAGTTTGCGTCGCAACTGACTCCTCAGGCAATTTAAGGCCTGAGACTGAACGACGGCTATAGAGCGCGGCCCGTTTCATAAAAAACCTAATCCCGCAAAGCGGTGATAAAGTGATGGTTCATCATAACTCTACTGATGCGTTCATGCACTTTATTTGGCCACACTTTTTATGGTGTTTCGTTTTAGTGCTAGCGCTGCCCTTTGGCTACCTATGGCTACTCAGGGGCAGACGTCGCTTTGCCTATACATACCCAAATCTGACGATTATTCGGCAAGCGCTTGGCCGGCGTAATAGTTGGCGCCGCCATACACCCCCAGCCTTACTCTGGCTTGCTTTATGCGTGGCCGCAATCGGCATCGCAAGGCCGACGGCTCAGGTCACACTCCCAGCGGATTACATGACCTTGGTGCTTGCGGTGGATGTCTCTCGCAGTATGTTGGCCGAAGATGTTGAACCCAACCGCATCCAGGCCGCGCAAGCAACGGTTAAAGAATTTTTAAGTGAATTACCCAGCAATATTCGCATCGGTATTGTTTCCTTTGCGGGCACCGCACAGCTGGTGCAACAAATCACAGACGAACGAGAAGCCTTGGTTGCCTCGATCGATCGGTTTCAACTACAGCGAGGCACCGCCACAGGAAGCGGCTTACTACTCGCCTTATCCACGCTGCTCCCAAACTCTGGTGTTGACCTGCAGGCCGCAATCTACGGTGAAGAGTTTGGGCGCTGGGGCAGCAAACCGCTCGCTGAACGTAAGTCTGTGACACCACAGACACCCGCGCCCCCACCCGTTCCTCCTGGCTCATACTCAAATGGCGCAATCATCTTGTTATCCGATGGTCGACGCACCAATGGGCCCGATCCCTTAGCTGCAGCTAAACAAGCGGCTCAACGAGGTGTGCGTGTCTACACAGTCGCCTTTGGCACGCCAAACGGCTTCATTCCTGGTTGGGAAGGGTCTTCTTTTTATGCACGTGTCGATGAACAAGCCCTCCAAGCCGTCGCAAAGATTACTGAGGGTGAATTCTATCGGGCCGGAAATTCTCAGGACTTAAAAGAGGTATATCGCCATTTGTCCAGCAAGTTCTCTCTTGAACGGCGCGATACTGAAGTTACTGCACTGTTTGGCGCAGGCGCACTTCTGCTGACCCTCTTGGCTTTATTGCTATCACTCGTCTGGTTTAAACGGCCGACAACTGAACACTGATTTTCAATTTTACTTATCACAGGAATACACCATGGATCGCAGAACCTTCATCCTGAGTTCTGGTGCAGCAGCCGGGCTCGCTCAGCTGCCAACATCAAGCTTTGCGCAAACAGGTAAAACGCTACTGCGCTGGGTACCCGAGAATGATCTTGCCCTGCTTGATCCCATGTTTACAACCGCAACCATCACGGCCTGCCATGCACTTCAGGTCTTTGATACGCTCTACGGCTTAGACAACAACTATCAGCCACAACCACAAATGGTTGGTCAACAGTCTGTCGAAAATAATGACTTGATCTGGAAGATCACGCTACGTGATGGCCTGAAGTTTCACGATGGCTCGCCTGTGCTAAGTAAAGACATCATCGCGAGCATCAAGCGTTTTGGTAAACGCAATCCGCTTGGGCAAACGCTGATTGAATTAATTCAAGAGATCAAGGCAGTCTCTGACAACACCATACAAATCACCCTCAGCAAACCATTTCCTTTGCTCATGTACTCACTTTCGGGCTCGTCTGCTTCGATCATGCCCGAACGCTTGGCAAACACGCCCGATAACATCCCAGTCAAAGAAATGATTGGCAGTGGGCCTTATCGATTTATTGCCGAGAAATGGGTGTCTGGCTCGCAAGTCATATATGAAAAATTTAATGAGTATGTTCCACGCAAAGATGGTGTCGCACGCAATACGGCTGGTCCAAAAATTGCACACGTGACAGACATCAAATGGCATGTCATCAATGATCGCGCCACTGCTGTCGCGGCACTGCAAAACAACGAAGTCGATGGCATCGAAGCGGTTGACAACGACTTCTTACCCATCTTGCGCAAAGACAAAGCCATTACGCTCATTAAAAGTGATTTGCCCTCGATTGCAATCATGCGGTTTAACCACCTTCACCCTCCCTTCGACAATATCCTGATGCGTCGCGCGATTCTGGCTGTTGTAAATCAGACAGAATATATGACTGCAGCAAATGGCTCTGAGTTTCCTGAATACTGGCATGACAAGGTGGGGGTGTGGGCACCCGGCACACCGATGGCAACGACTGCAAGCTTAGACAAATTGACTGGCAAACGCGACTTCGCACTCGCCCGCTCACTCATCAAACAGGCTGGCTACAACGGCCAAGCAATTGTCTTGCTTGACCCCGTCGATTCGCCGACGCATCATGCATCGGCTTTAGTGACCGCTGATTTGTTTAAAAAATTAGAGTTGAAAGTTGACTTACGTTCAATGGACTGGGGCAGTTATCTACAACGACGCAACAGCCAAGAGCCACCCGCCTCGGGTGGCTGGAACGTGGGCTTCACTGCAATGACCGGCACCAGCAATCTGGATCCCACCAGCAATCTAGGCATTCGGGGAACAGGCAAACAGGCCTGGTTTGGCTGGCCCACAAATCCAACAATCGAAAAATTGCGTACCGATTGGTTTTATGCGGCCACCCCTGAACAGCGTAAAGCACTGTGCCAAGAGATTCAGGTGCAAGTTTTCGATCAAGTGCCCTACATCCCCCTTGGTGCCATCTATAAACTCATGGCTTTACGCAAAGGTTGGATCGATTTTCAAGAGCAGGGGCCCGTTTTTTATACGATGCGCAAAACCTAGCGCAACAACACGCAGCGCGCTTCGCCCTTAAGCGTTGCGCGTCAGTCGAGTCTTCATGCGTTGCAGCCACTGAGCAAGATCATCAATATAGGTGAACACTGCCGGGATGACTAACAAGCTTAGGACCGTCGAGGTCAACAATCCACCCATCACCGCAATCGACATTGGCGAACGAAAACTTGGATCCGAGCCCCAGCCGATTGCAATCGGAAACATTCCGGCAATCATCGCAATCGTGGTCATCACAATCGGACGCGCCCGCTTATGACACGCATCGAGCAAGGCCTCTGTTCTTGAAATACCACTACGCCGCGCGACAATCGCATACTCCACTAAAAGAATTGAGTTTTTAGTCACAATACCCATCAACATAATCAAGCCGATCAGCGAGGGCATTGAAAAGCTTTTTCCAGTCAGTAGCAAGGCAACAAAGGCGCCACCGATCGAGAGTGGTAACGCACCAAGAATTGTGATT
>CAIYCP010000263.1 GCA_903924715.1 uncultured beta proteobacterium | reverse complement strand
CTGAACACCACTGACAGCGTACGCAAGGCAAACACCGAGTCGCCCCACAGATCGACCCAGACTTTGGCCAACACGTAATAAAGAGGCGGATGCTGAGGATCGTGGCGTGCCAGATCCACAATGAGCTCAAAGACCGGCGAAAACTGCTGCACCTGCTGATATTGCAGCACCTGCGCGACCGTCAGCACCTGCCCGCTATATAAGCCCTGCATTTGAGCGCCCAAGGTCGCGCCCGCCGCCAAGACTCGGGTCGCCACCTCATCGTGCCAGACGATTTTTTCACTGAGGCCATACAGGCGCAACAGGACCCCGAGCGCAACAAGGCCTACGAGCAGGGCAGCCTGCCTATTAGGGTTCGCATGAATAGACAAGTCAACACCAAAAGCACAAAAATGCAGAGTATCAGAACTATAAAAACTCGGGACATCCGCATGAACCGCTCCTTTTTTGCCAAGACGCTGCTCACTGTTGGGGCATCGTTATTAACCCCCCTCCTTGCGCTCGCCCAAACGGCCACCACGCCAGGCCTGGCAAATACAACCGTCGCCTCAAGCCCGGCTACCTCAGCGTGGCCAACCAAGCCGATCCGCATCGTCGTCCCGTTTGGCGCAGGGTCCTTCACAGACATTGCCGCCCGAACTGTCGGCGCCGAGTTATCCGCCAAACTCGGGCAACCGATCATCGTTGAAGCTAAAGGTGGCGCCGGCAGCACCCTGGGCACGGATTTAGTTGCCAAGGCGGCGCCTGATGGCTATACGTTTTTAGTCACCGACAATTCGTTTGCCGTCTCGTCGGCGCTTTACGAAAAACTCCCCTATGCGCCTAAAGACCTAATGCAGGTTTCGTTGCTTGCCGACGCTCCTGCTGTGTTGGTTGGTCGGCCAGGCTTAGCCGCTAAAACTCTTAAAGAGGTCGTTGAGCTTGCGCGCAGCAATCCTGGCAAATTGACCTTTGGCTCTGGCGGACAAGGCTCTTCGGCCCAACTGGCGATGGAAGCCTTCTTATTGCAAAACAAACTTGAACTGATTCATATTCCGTTTAAAGGAATCGCGCCAGCCTTAATGGAAGTTGCCGCCGATCGCGTCGATATCGCGATTAGCAGCGTCGGCACAGCAAGCGCCTATATTAAAGATGGTCGCCTACTTGGTTTGGCCGTGAGCAGCGAAAAACGTCATCCCAATATGCTCAACGTGCCCACGTTTACTGAGGCGGGGTTCTCGAGCTACAAAATGATGTATTGGTTTGGCATGATGGCGCCGGCGGGCACACCCCCCGCGATCATTGATCGCATGCAAAAAGAAATCGTTAAAGCCGTGGCCACCCAAAAAGTGATCGATGTGTTTGGCGCCACCGGGGTGCGTGCGATTGCAACCACGCCCGCCACCTTTACCAAAATGGTACAAAGTGAGACCACCCTTTGGGCTGAAGTGATCGCCCGAGCAAAAATCAAACCCGAATAGCGTTCGATTTTTATTCACAAAAATCGATTTACAAAAGGTTATCGCAATGGAAAACAAACTCAAAGCACGCCTGGCTGCAGGCGAAGTGTCGTTATGCATTGGCTTGCGTCAATCGCGCACCGTTGATATTGGCCCCTTGGTTGGCGCGTCAGGTTTTGATAGCCTGTACGTTGACATGGAGCACAGCCCCATCGATTTTGAAACAACCTCTGCGATCTGCGTAACCGCAGTCGCCTACGGGGTGACAGCATTGGTGCGCGTGCCTGGGCATCTTGGGCAAGATATCTCGCGCGTGCTTGACGCTGGCGCACAAGGCGTTATTCTGCCGCACGTCAACACACCCGAGCAAGCCCGTAGCATCGTGTCTTACGCGAAGTACCCACCGTTTGGGCATCGTTCAGTCATGGGTTCAGGCCCTGCTACTGCATACAAAGCCATGCCACTGGCCAAGGTCATCGAAGCCGGCAATGCCGACACCATGGTCATCGTGATGCTCGAAACACCCGAAGGCATTGCCAACGCAGATGCGATCGCTGCGGTGCCGGGTGTGGATATGTTGTTGATCGGCTCAAATGATTTGTGCACCGAGATGGGCATCCCCGGACAGATGCGCCATCCAAAACTTCTTGAGGCGTTTCAGACTGTTGGTAAAGCCTGTAAAAAACACAATATCGCGATGGGCATTGGCGGCATCCGCGGCGATACCGAATTGCAAACTCAACTCATTGAGCTGGGCGCCAGATTTTTAATCGCAGGCAGCGACACCACCTACCTTGCTTCTGCAGCCAGTAAAGATACCGCGGCGCTGCGCGAGTTGATTGGTGCGATGAAGAAGTAAAATGCCGAACGAGAACATCGAAGCCGCACGCCGAAGTAAAACCGCTTCGTGTTTCATTTTTCATTATTCATATTTGGCCGATCGCCGGAGCTCCTCTCGTGTCTTTTGATTTAAACGAAAAAGTTGACTTTACTGCCCCTGCAAACGCCTGCGATGCGCACTTTCATGTGTTCGACCCGGCTGACAAATATCCGTACGGCTCTGATCAACTGCGCTACGCACCACCGCTTGCACCGCTCTCTGAATATCTGCAGCTTGCCAAACATCTTGGCCTAACGCGCTATGTGTTTGTACAACCAAGCGCCTACGGTCGCGACAACAGTTGCATGTTAGATGCCATGCGCGAAGTCGGCATCACCCAATCACGCGGCATCGTTGATATCGACGAAAACGCGCCCGATTCATTGCTAGCTGAAATGGACAAACTCGGCGTGCGCGGCGTGCGGATCAACTACAGCCCGATTCATCCCTACGAGCCCGGTCTATCCAAAAAGATGCAACCCCGCATCGAGCGCATCGCCGCACGTTGTAAAGAGCTTGGCTGGCATCTTGATTTCTTACTGCCCGGCTGGCTCACCACAGAGATGATCCCGCTGATGAAAACTCTGCCCGTACCGTTTTCAATGGCACACATGGGCATGAACCTTGCCAAAGACGGCCCCGACGCACCAGGCTTCAAAGCCCTACTCGAGCTGATGAATCACGGCGACCGCAAAGCCTACGTCAAGTTCACCGGCATCTACCGCATGTCTAAAGTGCCACACTTTACAGATGCAGACGCACTCGCCCAAGCACTAATCAAAACCGCCCCCGATCGCATTATCTGGGGCAGCGACTATCCCCATTTATCGTTTGGCGAAAACAGCTCGATTGAGTTATTTAATCTGTTGGCGCGCTGGACGAAGGATGAGAACATTCGTAAATTGATTCTTGCAGATAATCCTGCAAGGTTGTTTGGGTATTGATTAGGATGAGATGAATT
>CAIYCP010000262.1 GCA_903924715.1 uncultured beta proteobacterium | reverse complement strand
GAGATTTTGGATCGCAGCCTTTCAAAGGTCGGCGGAAAAGGTCTTTTTGTTAAAGAGCTTGAAAACGCCTTATTCGATGGGCGTGCTGATCTTGCTGTGCATTCGCTTAAGGATATGCCTGTTGATATTCCTGAGCCGTTCGCGTTATCAACCATTTTGTCGCGCGCGGATTGTCGAGATGCCTTTGTGTCGAATCAGTTTGATACGCTGGCCGCCTTGCCTGATGGTGCGGTGGTAGGCACGTCAAGCTTAAGGCGCGAGGCACAGATACGCGCACGATTTCCTAATTTGAAGGTTGAGGCTTTGCGCGGCAATCTTGATACGCGGCTCGCGAAGTTAGACAGTGGTCAGTATGCGGCTATTATTTTGGCGGCTGCCGGTCTTGAGCGCTTGGGTTTGCCACAAAGAATTCGTGAACGCCTAAGCGTTGAAGACTCTTTACCGGCTGCGGGCCAGGGTGCCTTGGGTATCGAAATCTTGCAGCAGCGTTCAGACCTGCTCGAAATTTTGGCGCCGCTATCGTGCCCTGAAACGACAGCCTGTGCCCTGGCCGAACGCGCTGTATCGCGTGCATTGGGTGGTTCGTGCCAAGTGCCGTTGGCAGCCTATGCCACGATTGAGGGGCCGCAGTTGACTATCCAGGCGCTGGTGGCGACACCCGATGGTCAAACGACGTATCGGGCGCGGGCTGCGGGCCCGGTGTCTGAGGCGCTGGTGCTTGGTTTACAAGTTGCGCAATCACTGCTCAAACAAGGGGCAGGGGTGATACTAGAAAATTTGGCCGTTTTGACTGAGTCTAAACACTAGGCGCTATGACACACGCGCATCCCACTGCGATTTTGACTCGACCGGCAGGGCGCAACACGGCGATCGCGCAGGCCTTGAGCCTTCAAGGCTGGCCGATACTCGAATGCCCTGCGCTTGAAATTCAGTCGGTACCCGTTTTGCCCGCGTTTGATACGCCAAGTCCTGAAAATTTTGATTTGATCGTGTTCGTCAGTCGAGCTGCGGTGACAGGCTATCGGCGTCAATTGCCTGAAAACTTCACCTGGCCCGCAGGGGTGACCGCGGCCTGTATGGGGCCAGTCACGGCCAACGCAATTACGCGCAGCTTTGGGGTGGCGTTAACCGTATTACATCCCGAGGGTGTCGCCTCGCAAGACTCTGAGGCGCTGTGGCCTTTGATCCTGGGTCAAAAGCCGTTGCCGCGACGTGTATTGATTTTACGGGGCCAAGATGGGCGCGAATGGCTAGGTGAAAAACTCACCAAACTAACTGTCGCCGTGACGATCCACCAAACCTATCAACGCGAGGTTGCGTCGTGGTCAGACCAGGTGCGCGAGCCTTTGTTGGCCTTGGCAGGCTCTGGGGGGAAAGCGGTTTGGCTGTTGACAAGTACGCATGGAATCGAGGCCATTGTTAGCAAGTTGAGTGAACTCAACATAATCGATTGGTTTCGCAATTCGGCGTTTGTCTTAACCCATGAGCGCCTGAAACCGATTTTGGCCAAAATGCTTGACGCAGACCTAGACCGCCTTTGTTACAAGGTTGCCAGTCCTGAAGACCCCGCAATTGTGTTGTGTTTTGATCAAATGATTGAGCAGCTTAAGCGCTCTTAATGCATTGAAAACGCACGTTTATGCAGGGCAACGACTACAATAGCGGCATGACAGAACCGATCTCTTCGCCCCAGCCTTCCGTACAAGCCACTCCGGCCGCACCAGCGCACGCGGCTGAGTATTCGTCCCGCACGCAGCGCAAAGGCGCGGGCACCTCTTGGTCGGTCACCTTGATGATCGTATTTTTAGTGGTCGCCCTCGTGGTAGGTGGCGGAGCCTGGTTTTCGCAAAAACGCTTTGATTCGGTTGGTCGTGAAGTTGCGTTGCAAATACAAGGCGTGACCGCTCAACTGATTGATACCAAGCGCGAAGCCAAACAGGCGCTTGCCCTGGTCGAAGCCCAGGCCAAACTGATTTTCGATTTACAGCAGTCTGTGGCTGAGTCAAAAGAGCAGTTCGACGTGCTTGAACAAGCTTGGGCGAGTTTCAATAATGGCATGGAAGATTCCATGCTTGCCAACGACATCGATCGTTTGGTGACGTTGGCGAGTCAACAGCTGCGATTAGCGAGTAACGTGAACAATGCAGTGATGGCGCTTGAAACAGCCTTGTCGACACTTGTGCGCGCTGACCGGCCGCGCTTTGCCCCCGTTCAACGTGCGATTAGTGCAGATCTTGATCGTTTGCGTTCTGTGCCTTTGGTTGATGTCGGGGCGCTTTCGGTGCGTCTTGAGGTGCTCGCAACCTTGATCGGGCGTGCGCCGTTATTGGTTCCGGATTTAGCAGTGCCCAACGTGGTTGCGATCACACCCGTCGCGCCCAAGTCAAGCACGTCTGTCGCGACGGCAGTGGCCACAACAAGTGGTGATACAGCCTCGGCCGAATCAAACGGCTTAGATCAGCCTTGGTGGACGATCGCCTTGAATAAAACCGTACTTTGGTCTAAAGCAGTTGCCGTTTTTATGGCAAAAGAGTTAGCAAGTGTCGTCAGTATTCAGCGCGTCAACGATGCACAGGCGTTGCTGATGTCACCCGAGCAAGGCTCTCAGTTACGCGCCAATTTGCGTACGCGCGTCCTAACAGCGCAGATGGCGCTTTTGATGCATCAGCCTTCGGTCTGGCGGGCTGAAATTGCCAACATCGAAGCATCTTTAGTTGCACGCTACGATCCTAAAGCGGTCGATACGGTCGCCGCACTTCGGTTGGCACGTGAATTGGCCGCCGTGCCGGTATTAGCCGCGCTACCCGATATGACCGAAAGCAGCGCCGCGCTTGAAGCCGTTCGTTTGCAAGAATCTCGTAATAAAAGCGAGGATTAAGTATGCGTACTTGGTTCTGGACGCTGTTCTTAACCACGGTTGCGGTGGTGTTGGCTGTGGTGCTGCGCGAAAACACCGGTCAAGTGCTGATCATGTTGAACACATGGCGAATTCAAGTGTCGTTCGCCTTTGCCGTGTTAGTGATCGTCGCGAGTTTCGTTGGTTTGTATCTTGCGTTGCGGGTGTTGGCTTGGTTTACGGGCATTCCAATGCGTGTGCGTGCTTGGCATGGTCGGCGTCAAGTGCGTCTGGATCACGAATTGCTTGAGCAAGGCTGGACCGAGCTGCTTGAAGGGCGCTATTCAAATGCCGAAAAAGATCTGACAAAGTTATTGGATCAAAGCCGAAGTGCCAATCGGCAAGTGTTGGCTGGCTTATCTGCTGCGCGCGCCGCGCATGCGTTGGGTGAATACGCGAGGCGCGATAACTTGTTGGCGCTTGCTAAAGATAAGGCGGGTGAAGATACTGGGTTAAGCGAAGCGGTGGCAACTGCCGCAGCAGATTTATATCTTGATCAAGGACTCGCTCAACAGGCGTTAGATGTTTTGTTACCTTTACAGCAAGCGGGTGCACGGCATGTGCATACGTTGCGTTTGCTGTTGCGCGCCTATCGACAATTAGGTCGTTCTGATCAGGTGTTTGTGCTGGCACGCACCTTAAGCCGTCGCAAAGCGTTACCCGCAATCGAGGCGCGTGCGCTGATCGAAACGGCTGCTGCAGCGCGCTTACGCGAAACGTTACATTCTGGCGAATGGCAAAAAATCTGGAAAGACCTCAAGACAGACGAGCGTATCTTGCCTGAAGTAGCCTTGGCGGCTGCGGCGGCGTTTGAGGTGTCAGGTCAGTCGCAAGAGGCCTCCAAGACTCTTGAGGCTGCCATTGAGCGCGACTTTGATCCTCGCTTGCTTGAGGCCTATGCCCGTGGCGAGCCCACACAGGTTGCTCGACGGCTCGAAAAAACCGAGGCCTGGCTACAAAAGAAACCCGAGGCCCCAGAGCTGCTCACCACGCTCGGAAATCTTTGCTTGACGGGTCAATTGTGGGGGCAGGCCGAGCTTTATTTAACCCGTAGTTTGGCGCGTAGAAGCGATGCTCGGGTACACGCCTTACTCGCCAGTCTGTTTGACAAACTTGAACGACCCCAAGAGGCCGCGACCCAATGGCGGTTGGCCACTGCAGTCGGGACAGCCTTACCCGTATTGTTGGCAGACTCAAATTTGCCGGCTGCCGACGTTCAATCAGATCCGGGTGTCTTTCACGCTGAGGGGCTCGCGTATCTGACCGATAGCGGGTTACCTGTTGACTGGGCAAGCGTTGGATCGCAGGCGCAGGATTCGTCCCTAGCTGAGAAGAGCGTCTTAAGTCAAAGCTACTCGCCATCGACCTCGCACGAGCTCGACGAATACTTTGACAGTGCGCCCGTTGCACATCTCGGAGAACCGGCCACGGTCGCTTCTTACTCGGGGTCAGGCAGTAGTGCGGGGCAGGGTCAACCGAGCGCACGCTCTGAGCCAACCAGTAATGGCGACGCTAAAAAAAGCTAATTTAATTTTTAATAGTCAGGATTCAAACATGAGCAAATATGCTGTCGAAGCGCCATCCATTGTTGGTTTACCCATCGTCGGAAGCGATGAATTGTTTCCGGTTCGACGCGTGTATTGCGTTGGTCGAAATTACGCTGAACATGCCAAAGAAATGGGTTTTACAGGCCGCGAAGATCCCTTCTTCTTTTGCAAGCCCGCAGACGCACTGGTTGCGATCCCGGCTGGCAAGCCAGGGCGTATTCGTTACCCGTCAAAAACTGCGAATCTGCATTACGAAATGGAATTGGTCGTAGCCTTGGGTAGTGGCGGAGTGGATATTTCGGTTGAGCGGGCGAACGACTGTATTTTTGGTTATGCACTTGGCCTTGATATGACGCGTCGTGATTTGCAAAATGAATGCAAAAAGCAGGGGCGTCCTTGGGAAGTCGGTAAAGCATTTGATGAGTCGGGTCCGATCGGCCCTATTCACCCGCGTGCGGTCACAGGCACCTTGTCGCAAGGCAGTATCACCTTGTCGGTGAATGGCGCGCAAAAACAATCAAGCGATTTGTCACAAATGATCTG
>CAIYCP010000261.1 GCA_903924715.1 uncultured beta proteobacterium | reverse complement strand
TCAAGTTGTAATAGGGAAACGACCGTGAATCTGAACGCGACGATCTTTTTCCAGATGATCGTGTTCTTTGTCTTAGCGTGGGTCACGATGAAGTTCATCTGGCCTCCTTTGACAAAGGCAATTGACGAGCGACGCCAAAAAATCGCTGAAGGCTTGGCTGCTGCCGAAAAAGGCAAAGCAGACTTGGCTCAGGCTCAGGCGCGTGTCAGTTTGATCGAGGCATCTGCAAAGTCTGATTTACATGCTCGAATGACCGATGCTGAAAAACATGCATCGCAGATCATTGAGCAGGCACGTGCTGAGGCTGAAGTTGAGCGTGCGCGCATTTTGGCGCAAGCCAAGCAAGATGCCGCTCAAGAAGTTACGCGTGCTCGTGACGCCTTGCGCAATGACGTGGCCAATTTGGCCGTGAAAGGTGCCGAGCAAATCCTCAAGCGTGAAGTTAACGCAAGTGCCCACGCCGAGCTGCTTACACAGCTTAAGGCTCAGCTTTAATCCCGAGGACGCTATGGCAGAACTTTCTACCGTTGCCCGCCCGTATTCTGAGGCATTGTTTGCCGTCGCTAAAGCAGACCGTGGCGGCCTAGCCGCTTGGGCTGACCAAGCGCAGCGCCTTGCACACGTGGCCACCAACAGTGATGTGCGTTCGGCGATGGCGGATCCCCGTCTGAGCGATGCTCAGCGCGCTAGTATCTTTTTAAGCCTGGTGCAGCCAGCCGTTGATAAGCAGTTTCAAAATTTCGTTGAGCTTCTTATCGCCAACGATCGTTTGTTGCTGTTGCCGCAAATCGCTGAACAGTTTCAGGCTCTTAAAGACGAAGCTGAGGGTGTGGCACAAGCGAACATTACCAGCGCATTTCCGATGTCTGAAGATCAGGTCTCGCAGCTTATTGCGCTGCTAGAACCGAAATTCGGCCTCAAGCTCAAGCCCCACGTAACCGTTGATGCCGCCTTAATTGGTGGTGTTCGCGTGCTCGTGGGTGATCACGTACTCGATACATCCGTGCAAGCCCAGTTAGTACGCATGCGCGACACGCTGGCGGCCTAACGCCAGTCTAAAGATTCCAGGAGTCTGAACATGCAACTCAATCCGTCAGAGATTAGCGAACTACTTAAAAGCCGTATCGAAGGTCTGGGCACGTCGTCTGACATTCGAACACAGGGCACGGTTGTTTCCGTGACCGACGGTATTACCCGCATTCATGGTCTATCAGACGCAATGCAAGGCGAAATGCTTGAGTTTCCAAACAACGTGTTTGGCTTGGCATTGAACCTTGAGCGCGACTCTGTAGGCGCTGTGGTGTTAGGTGACTACACCGGTATTTCTGAAGGCGACCCAGTTAAAACAACCGGCCGGATTCTTGAGGTGCCTGTGGGCCCCGAGCTTTTGGGTCGTGTGGTAAACGCCTTGGGCGTGCCAATTGATGGCAAAGGTCCAATCAACGGTAAAGAAACTGACATCATCGAAAAAGTGGCACCTGGCGTGATTGCACGTCAGTCAGTGTCGCAGCCAATGCAAACTGGCCTGAAGTCGATTGATGCAATGGTGCCAATTGGGCGCGGCCAGCGCGAATTGATTATTGGTGACCGTCAAACAGGTAAGACCGCCGTTGCCGTTGATGCGATCATCAACCAAAAAGGTAAGGGCGTTAAATGTATCTATGTCGCAATTGGCCAAAAAGCATCTACGGTCAATAACGTTTTGCGTAAGCTCGAAGAGCATGGCGCCATGGAATACACAACTATTGTGGCAGCAACTGCTTCTGACTCAGCGGCGATG
>CAIYCP010000260.1 GCA_903924715.1 uncultured beta proteobacterium | reverse complement strand
CTTGTTAAAACGCCAGATTCACAACTTACTCATTTGCCGCGCTACCTGAAAGCGGTGATTGCTCGAATTGATAAATTACGGACAGACCCCGCACGCGATGCGCGGTTGATGGCCGAGATGGCGCCTTTGCTTGCGCAGTATGCTCGGGCCCGTAGCGCCTTGAAAGGGGCGCCCGATCAAGGGCTTGACGAGTTTCGCTGGTTGCTCGAAGAGCTTCGGGTGGCCTTGTTTGCACAAGAGTTACGCACGCCGATGCCGGTGTCGGTCAAGCGCCTGCAAAAAGCGTTTGACTCAATGCAACGCTAGCCACCCGCTGACAAACAAATAAATTACGACTGCGATTAGCTCAAATTTCGTACATTTTTACAAGTTTTGTGGCACTAAAAGTGTTGAATGATCAAGGGGTTTGCGCCCCAGAGGCCTAAAAAGCACCATTTCATGCGCTTTTCCGGCCTAAAGTGACCCAATTGTGGCTCGTGCCCGCATTCCATAAAAATGGTCAGGCAGACAGTGGAATGGGTACAATCCTGCTATGGATAAAGCAGTTCAGCCGTCACCTTTTGTACATTTGCGCGTTCACTCTGAGTTTTCGGTGGTGGATGGCATTTTGCGCATATCAGATCTGATCGAGCGCTCAGTGGCGCAAGGGCAGCCAGCGGTGGCCCTGACTGACCTTTCAAATGTGTTTGGTTTGATCAAATTTTATAAAGCTGCACGTGTCGCCGGAGTCAAACCGATTGTGGGCTGCGACGTTTGGCTGACCAACGACGAAGACCGAGACAAACCCTACCGCATCTTACTTTTGGTGGCCAATAAGGCCGGCTACTTAACGCTTTGTGGGCTGTTGACGCAGGCTTGGCTGACCAATGCGCACCGAGGCCGGGCCGAGATGCGCCGTGAATGGCTGGCAACCGCGCAGGGTTTGATTGTGCTGTCTGGCGCTCGGGCGGGCGATGTGGGTCAGGCGCTGATGGCAGGTAACCGCGAAGCCGCGGTCGCCTACGCCCGTCAATGGAAACTCGCGTTTCCTGATTCATATTATCTTGAGCTGCAACGCACCGAAGCCGAGGCCGACCAGCCTTACACCCAAGCTGCGTTATCAATCGCATCTGAATTGGGGCTGCCTGTTGTCGCGACCCATCCGGTGCAGTTTCTCGATCGCTCCGATTTTCGTGCGCACGAGGCCCGTGTCTGCATTTCTGAGGGGCAAATCCTCACGAATCCAAGGCGGCCGCACCATTTCACTGAAGACCAATACCTTCTAGACTCCAACGAAATGGCCCGCCGATTTGCAGACGTGCCTTCGGCGTTGGCGAACTCGGCCGCGATTGCTCAGCGATGCAATTTAACGCTTGAGCTTGGCCAGCCCCAGTTGCCTGACTTTCCAACACCAGAAGGAGTCACGCTTGATGACTATCTGATCGAGTTGTCTGAGATCGGTCTTAAAAAGCGGATGTTGCAGTTATTTCCAGATCCCTCTGAGCGCGCCGCGGTGCAACCGCAATATTCAGACCGTTTAAAACTCGAGTGCGAAACCATTATTAAGATGGGGTTTCCGGGTTACTTTTTGATCGTCCAAGATTTTATCAACTGGGGCAAAAGTAATGGCGTACCGGTTGGGCCAGGCCGTGGTTCTGGAGCGGGTTCTTTGGTCGCCTATGCGCTTGGGATTACCGATCTTGACCCGCTTCGCTACGATTTGCTATTTGAGCGCTTTCTAAATCCTGAGCGGGTCTCGATGCCCGACTTTGATATTGATTTTTGCCAGGATAATCGCGAACGCGTCATCGAGTATGTCAAGACCAAGTATGGTCGCGCTGCCGTTAGCCAGATCGCCACCTTTGGCACGCTGGGTGCTAAAGCGGTGGTGCGCGATGCAGGTCGCGTGCTTGATATGCCTTACATGATGTGCGATGGCCTCTCAAAATTAATCCCGCACAATCCCGCCGACCCCTGGACACTTGATCGCGCCCTGAAAGATGAGCCCGTTTTCAAAGAGCGTTATGAAAAAGAGGAAGAAGTTCGTGCCTTGATTGATTTGGCGCGTCCGCTTGAAGGTCTGACGCGCAATGTCGGTATGCATGCGGGCGGCGTGTTGATCGCGCCCGGTAAGCTGACTGATTTTTGCCCGCTGTATTGTCAACCAGGCCACGAGGGTAGTGCGGTTTCGCAGTTTGATAAAGATGATGTCGAAGCCATAGGCCTCGTGAAGTTTGACTTTTTAGGTCTACGCAATCTCACGATCTTAGATTGGGCAGTGCGTTTTGTACGCAAATTTAATACTGACTTGCATGATTTTGACATCATGTCATTGTCGCTTGATGACCCTGCCACGTATCAAATTCTTTGCAACGCGAATACCACCGCTGTTTTTCAGCTTGAATCCAGGGGCATGAAAGAGCTGCTTAAAAAGCTGCGTCCGAATACCTTTGAAGACATTATTGCGGTGTTGGCGCTCTTTCGTCCGGGCCCGCTCGAATCGGGCATGGTCGATGACTTCGTCAATCGCAAACATGGTCGCGCGACCGTAGATTATTTTCATCCAGACCTTGAGTCCACGCTTAAAAGCACCTACGGTGTCATCGTGTATCAAGAGCAAGTGATGCTGATCTCGCAGATCATCGGAGGCTACTCTCTGGGTGGGGCTGATCTATTACGTCGTGCGATGGGTAAGAAAAAACCTGAAGAAATGGCTGCGCATCGCGAGTTATTTGAACAGGGTGCACTCAAAAAGGGCTATGACCCTAAAGTAGCGGTCAAGCTTTTTGATTTGATGGAGCTGTTTGCAGGCTACGGGTTCAATAAATCGCATTCGGCAGCCTATGCCTTGATTGCGTATCAGACCGCGTGGCTTAAAGCACATCACCCGGCTGAGTTTTTAGCGGCCACCTTGTCGTCTGATATGGACGACACCGATAAGGTACAAATCTTCTGGCGCGACTGCCTGGCCAATGGTATTACTGTGTTGCCTCCGGATGTCAACGCATCGGGTTATCGTTTTGAACCGGTCGCTGACGCCAAAACCCAAGAAGGGTTGCCACCTCGCACAATTCGTTATGGCATGGGCGCGGTTAAAGGCACGGGGCAGGGCGCGGTTGAAGAAATTATTCGTGCCCGACAAGAGGGTCCGTTTGCCAGCCTGTTCGACTTTTGCCGCCGCATTGATCGGCGTGCCGTCAACAAACGCAGTATTGAGGCTCTGATTCGTGTGGGTGCCTTTGATTCAATCGAGCCCAATCGTGGGGCGCTAGTCGCCTCTCTGGCGATGGCGCTTGAGGCGGCTGAGCAGCGCGATCGTAGCGCCAATCAGGTTTCGCTTTTTGGAGATGATAGCCATGAGGTGGTTGCCGTTGAGCTAGCCTCGACTGCGCCCTGGAATCTTCACACGCGCTTAACCGAAGAAAAAGCAGCGCTCGGATATTTTTTTAGTGGTCACTTATTTGATGTTTGGCGCGATGAAGTGCGCTTGTTTGCACCGAAATCCCTGGCGCGACTTGAGCCCTTGCGCGACTCGCAGTGGATTGCAGGGGTGATCAGCGGGCTGCGCTCGATGATGACGTCTAAGGGAAAACTGCAATTCATGACGATCGATGATGGTTCGGCGCAAGTTGAGGTCACCATCTATTCTGAAATCTATGAGCAGCATCGCAATCGCTTGCGCGAAGATCAGCTTGTGATCTTGCAAGTGAAGGTCACCAACAATGAGCACTCAAAAGGTGCGCGAGTGGTTGCCGAGAATATCTATGACTTGCAGCTCGCACGTGAAGCGCGTGCAAAAGCGCTGCGTATTCGACTCAACGGCAATGCAGACGCAATATTGCTTAAAAAAATGCTTGATCCATTTCGAGCCAATACAAGTAGTTCAGCGCGCGGCACGCCAGTTGAGATTCTCTACGAAAACAACAATCTGGCGTGTGTGCTCAGACTTGACGATTCATGGCGCGTACGCTTGTCAGATACCCTGGTCGAGCAGCTCACAACCTGGACGTCCTCTAGTGACGTTGAGGTCGCGTACTGATGCTTAGCGCGCGACCCTTGCGAATTATCCATTCAGAAGCTGCGACGAGTTTTGGTGGGCAAGAGCACCGTATCTTCAAAGAAATGATGGCGATGCGCGAACGGGGCCACTATCTTGAAGCGATTTGCCAGCCTGATGCCGAGTTGACCGAACGTTTGCGCGAGGCCGGCTTTGTTGTTCATGCCTTGTTCATGGATGGCGTGGTCAATATTGTTCGAGGCGTGTTTGCAATCAAAGATATCTTGAAGAGAGGTGACTTCGATGTGTTGAATACGCACAGTCGCCAAGATACCCTGATCGCTGCAGCGGCCGGACGTTTGGCAAAAATACCCTTGATTATTCGGACGCGACATCTTTCGAGTCAGGTGAACTCATTACTGACCTATACGTGGCTGCCGCATCGGGTCACGACCGTGAGTCATTACGTTCGTCGCCAGTTAATCGGCCGCGGGGTTCGACCCGAGCACGTTGAGGCGATCTATACGCCTGTTGTTTTAACTGCGCCCGTAGCAAACTCAACGCTTCGAGCCGAACTTAACCTATCCGACGATGACGTGTTGGTTGGCTGTGTTGCAGTCTTGCGGCCCAATAAAGGTCACCTCGAGCTCATCAATGCCATGCTTCCTTTATTGCGCACGCGGCCGCGACTGCATTTGGTGATTGCGGGTGGCGGGTCACCTGTTTTTGAACAGTTGCAAGCGCATATCATGCATAGCGGTTTAACCGAACGCATCCATTTGCTGGGTAATCGGCGCGATGTTCCTAACGTGTTGGCCGGGCTCGACATTTTTTGTTTGGCCACCCGTCAAGAGGCGATGGGGACCGCTTTTATTGAGGCGGCCGCGAGCGGTTTGCCTGTGATTGGAACCGACGTGGGCGGTGTAAGCGAAATGATGCGCCCCGGCGTCACTGGTTTGCTTGTGCCGCTGGATGATGGGCAGGCTTTGCAAAATGCCTTGGTACAGTTAATCGATGCGCCTGCGCTCAGAAAAAAAATGGGGCAAGCGGGATACGAGCGTATCCATACTGAAGGTATTTTTAATACTCAAACTCTGGCGACACGCACTGAACGTGTCTATAGTCATTGGTTGGAGGAATTAAATTCTTCGACAACATCTAGAGCACCGATTCAAAATGAATAAACAGTCGACAGAAGCTAAACATTGATGAAACTTGCTCACTGTATTCCTGTGTTGATGTATCACCATGTGTCGCCTGCTGACGGGTCACTCACTACGTCGCCCGCAAACTTTGAAAGTCAAATTTCAGGCCTTGCACGTTGTGGCTATCACTCTCTGACGGCTGCTGAGTTTGCCGACTTCCTGGAAGGTAAACCAACGCCCGCAAAATCAGTGTTAATTACGTTTGATGATGGCTATCTTGATAATTGGGTGTACGCCCACCCCATCTTGCAAAAATACTCGATGCACGCGGTCTTGTTTGTGATAACGGGGTTAATGGGTGAAGGGCCGGTACGGCCGCACTCAGGTCAGGCCGAGGCTGTGTTACCTGAAGCGCGAGGCCATTTAGAGTGCAAGGCCTTGGTGTCAACGGGTTCCCCCGATGCAGCGATGTTACGTTGGACTGAAGTGCAGGCCATGCAAGAGGTGGGTACTTTTGAATTTCATAGTCACACACACACGCACAACCGCTGGGACTTGACCGGTGAAGCACGTGAAGTCTGCCTCAAAAATCTCGCGCAAGATTTGGCTGATTCACGCGCGGCGCTGCTAGAAAATTTGGGAGCTGTCTCTGCGCATTTTTGTTGGCCACAGGGTTATTTTGATACGGACTATGTGGTTGCCGCTCAAACGGCGGGGTTTAAATACTTGTACACCACGGCGGCCCACGGTCAAAATCTGGTGGGCTCTTCGCCTGCGCATATTTATCGTATTGCGGTTCGTAATCGCGCCTACCGCTGGTTGCTGATGCGTGCTTGGTTCGCGACGCATCCTATTGTTGGGCCGATTTATAACAAATGGAAATTATGGAAGCGATCGCTTCGCGACAAAGCCTAGGGCTGTCGGTCATCATCATTACAAAAAATGAAGCCACTCGGATTGCTGAGTGCTTGGATTCAGTGCGTTTTGCCGATGAGATCATTGTGTTAGATGGGTGTAGCGTCGATGGGACTGCTGACATTGCACGTGCGCATGGTGCACAGGTGCATGAAGTCGCCGATTGGCCCGGTTTTGGCCCACAAAAAAACCGAGTGTTGGCGCTTGCGACCCAGCCCTGGGTGTTGTCCATTGATGCCGACGAGCGCGTAACGCCCGAATTGCAGGCTGAAATTATTGAAACCTTGTCGCGGCCTGATTACGATGGCTATCGAATCGCGCGCCTTTCAGAATTTTGTGGCAAACAAATCCGTCACAGCGGTTGGTGGCCTGATTATGTGCTGCGTTTATTTCGACGAGAACTGAGCGCGTTTGATAATGTGAGTGTGCACGAGCAAGTGTTGGTAAATGGTCGTGTGGGTCACTTAAAGTCGTGGTTTTTACATTTTCCGTTTGAAAACTTAGACGCCTTAGTGGTTAAAATTAATCGCTATTCTGGCGCTGCTGCGAAGGCGATGGCGCTCGAAGGTCGACGGGTGAGTGTGTTTGGTTTGATGCGACATAGCATCTGGACGTTTATTCGTATTTATCTTTTGCGTCGCGGATTCCTTGACGGGCGCCACGGCTTTGTACTTGCAGTGACCGCGGCCTCAGGCAGCTTTTTGCGCTATTCAAAACTCATGTTTTTGAACGATAAAGCAGACGAGCAAGTCAAAAAAAAATGAAGATTCTATTGACTAATTTTCATCCGCGCAATGGCGGTGGTCATGTGACCTATATTGTGAATTTATTGCGCGGTCTGGTTGCGCACCATCAGCTTACGGTTGCGACGCCGGCCTCGAGCCGTCTGTATCGTTTAGCAAGCGAGATCTCGGGTGTCCGAGTGGTTGATATGGCCTTTACAACGAGGCCGTCCTCCTGGTGGGCCGACCGTAGAAAATTGCGTCAGCTAATTGTGACTGGGCAGTTTGATACGGTGCATGTCAATGGCTCGGCAGATCATAAGCAAGTCATGCTGGCATTGATCGGCATTCGTCAACGGCCTCGCGTAATTTTCACCAAGCATAACGACCATTCCCTTTCGAGCTTTGGCCACTGGTTGCGTGCGCATTTTTCGACAGATTGCGTGATCGCCGTCAGTGATTATGTCAAGGGATTGCTGATGCATTCGCCGTACGGCCGTCGACCCGTTGTCACTGTTCGGCATGGGATTGATAGCGAATATTTTGCACCGGTGAACCAGATTGAAAAAACTCGTTTGCGTCAACAATACCTTGGTCCGGATTTTGAACATAAAATTTTGCTTGGAAGTGCGGGTGGTACAGACTATGAAAAAGGGTGGCTTGATTTAGTCACTGCCGTTTCGTTATTGCCACCCGAACAGCGTGCAAGGTTTCATATCATCGTAATCGGCGATGCACCCAACGAACTCAAGCGTTCGCAGGTCGCTGATTGTGGGATGACAAGCCAGGTCAGTTTTCCAGGCCTAGTCGATGATGTGCGTCCTTGGTTGGCAGCCTGTGATATTGGCTATGTCTTGTCCTATCAAGAGGCCTTGTCTTTCGCCTGTCGCGAACTGATGGCGCTTGGGTTGCCTGTGTTGGTGACGCGCGTGGGCGGCTTGCCCGAAAACGTGACCGACGGGCAAGAAGGTTGGATCGTACCCCCGCGCAGCCCAGAGTTGATCAAGGTCATTTTGCAAAAAATACTTAGCGAGCCCCAGCAGTTGCATCAGATGGGCGCGCACGCACGCGCACGTGCCGAACGAGAGTTTGGATTGACTGCTTTTGTTCAAGCCACGCTTGTGGCCTATCAATTAGAATGAGGCTGAAATGGCGACATCTTATTTTCAGTTGTTATCAAGTGTTTAATCGATGAAATCGATTCCAATTTTGATGTATCACCAAGTGGCTGTCCCGGTGCCGCGTGGCACCGCGTTTCGCGGCTTGACGGTGCATCCCAAAAGCTTTGCAAGGCAGATGCAGTGGATGCAGCGCTTGGGCTATCGCGGCTTAAGCATGCGCGATCTCATGCCTTATTTAAAAGGCGAACAAACCGGAAAAGTATTTGGCATCACCTTTGATGATGGTTTTCGCAATGTATTTGATAATGCGCTGCCAGTTTTGCAAGCATGCGGCTTTACTTCAACTAATTATTTTGTTGCCAATCAGTTTGATGGCGGCAATATTTGGGATGCCGAGAAAGGCGTGGCGCCTTCGCCTCTTATGTCAAAACAAGAGATGATGGCTTGGGCGGCTGCCGGGCAAGAGGTGGGGTCGCATACTCTTGATCATGTTCATCTTTCTGAGCTGTCTCTCGATGACGCGCGCGAGCAATTGGCGCGGTCTCGTCGTATTCTAAGTGACGTACTTGGCGCCGAAGTGACCGCGTTTTGCTATCCCTACGGCGATTTCGGCCTTGAGCATCGACAGTTGGCAAAAGAGGCAGGCTATACCAATGCAACGAGTACGGCCCGTGGGCTAGCCAGTGCTTCAGATGATTTCTTTGCGCTTCCCCGCGTAGGAATCTGGCGCACTACTCATTTATTACGCTTTTTGTATCAATGCTTGTCTCAACACGAGAATCGCCGACGTGTCTGAACGCCTGCGCATCGCACTACTCGTCGATCGTTTCGGCCGCAGGTTCGGCGGTGCTGAAGCCTATGGCGTTAATTTGTTTGAAGTGCTTTCACAGCGCCACGACGTGACCGTGATCGCTCATGATTTTGAACACGACTTGTCTGTTAAACAAATCAAAGTGAAGTCAAGTCGAAAGTGGCCCAGCTGGGTGCGGGTCTGGCATTTTTCACGTCAAGCCGAACGTCTGACGCGTGAAAATTTCGATGTCGTGCATTCTCATATGAACGGCGGTACGGGTCATATACACGTGATTCACGTCGATCCGATTCGTTATCGGCGCTTACATGGCGTGAGCGGATGGCGACGTTTTTTGGTCTATTTGCAGCCCAGTAATCTTGTGTATCTCATGCTAGAGGCTGCCAATATGCGTGCAAAACTAGGCATGCGAGTCGTGGCGGTATCGCCTTGGTTAAAAGAACGTATCCACGATTCTTATGGTGTGCAGCTGCCTGTCGAAATCATCGCGCCCGGAGCTACGCGTGTTGCACGCGACCCGGTGATTCGCGATCGGGTTAGGGCAGAGCTTGGCTGGTCTGCGACCGATGTTGGATGTTTGTTAGTGGCGCGCAATCCTTTGCGTAAAGGGTTGGCGACTGTCTTACAAGCCTTGGCGCAATTGCCTGCGCACTTTCACCTGGCAGTCGTGGGCGCGCGCTCTGAAATCAACGACTATTTAACTGTAAATCATCCTGAACTTCTTGCTCGTGTGCGCTTAATTGCACCCACTTCCGATGTCTCGCCGTATTACCAGGCGGCTGATACGTATGTGCACGCGACGTTACTCGACAGCTTTGGTTTAGCTCCCCTCGAGGCGATGGCGCATGGTTTACCGATTATTGTCAGTGGGAGCGAACACTGCGGGTTTGGTGCTTACGTTAAGCATCGTTTCGATGCATGGGTATTAAATGACCCAGAAGATGCCACTGAAATTGCGCGAGGCCTCGTGGCCTTGAATTCGGATCAAGCACTGCGGGCTGAACTATTAAGCAATGGAGAAAAACTAGTGGCGTCTTTGTCGTGGACAGCTGCAGCTCAAAAATACGAAGCTTTGTACGACGAGAGTATTCGGGCGCGTGCCTAGACCCAACCTCTTAGCCAATAGCCCAACAAGCCGAGATATTCTTTAATAATGGTGCGACTCGCTTCAAGACTGCGAATTTGTGGCAACCATGGATTGAGTTCAACGTCTTCAGGTAGGGTAATTTGTGGGGCGCTTGAGGCTGGCATCGTGTCAATCCCGCGTTTGATAAAGGTCGCGAGCGCACGTGGCATATGAAGGGCCGAAGTGACCAAGAGGGCGCGTTTAAGCTGCGCGCTTTGCATCAGCTGGTCCGAAAACTGTGCATTTTGGTAGGTATAGCGGCTGTTGTTTTCCAGGATCAGTGCTGATTCTGGCACACCACGCTGGCGTAATATTCTTGCCATGATTTGTGCTTCGCTAACTTTTCCCTCAAGCGCACCACCTGATAATAAAATTTTTGGTGCGCGTCCTGCAAAGTATAAAGCTGTGGCACGGTCAATTCGATCAAAGGCTGTCGCGCGGTTATACGGCTCAAACCAATTCGCGCGATTGGCCTGAGTATTACCGCCCAAGACAACAATCACGTCGGCGCGTGGCGCGCGTGCCGCCTCTTCATAGGTATAGCGACGTTCAAGTTTGCTACCCAAATAAAGCGAGGTGATAGGCAAAGACCAAAGCAATATCCAACCAAGTCCCATGATTGAAAAGACCACTGCGATGCGCTTATGCGACCATAGCGCGCACACGACCGCGATCACCAGGAGGAATAGTCCCAAGCTTGGGGGGTACAGAAACAAGTTCGAGAAGGGAATCTGTGAAAGCAAGATGAGTGTGCAATAGGAGAAGTTTGAAGAGGAGTTAGATTTTCGAAAACTCGCAGATTAAAAAAACTGTTGAGTTCGAGCGACAACTTCTCCGACAGTGGGCCACTGACCTAACTGTCCAAGATTAACGCTATCGGGGGTCCATGGTCGCGTTCGTGCTGGGTTCGTGACCCCGAAGAGAGTGATTTGCTTTGATCCTACCGCGGCGCACAGATGTGCGACACCGGAGTCATTGCAGACCACCACCTTGGCTAAGCGCGTGAGTGCGCAGAAACCGCCTAAACGTAATGGCTCAATCAGGTCGGCGGTGGGCACGCTACGCAACGCGCCAGCCTGCTCAGATTTGGGTGGGCACATGGCGACTCGAACGCCGTTGTTTTGCAGGATACGCGTGAACGCATCAAACTGCGACCAAACCTTCGCTTGCCCTCGGTGTGTGCCAGTGGCGGTGGGTGCGATGAGGACAAAGTCACCAGCCTTGAGTCCGGCGGCACTGAGGTGGTCATGCGCACTTTGAGTATGTTGCTTGGTTAAGGGCAGCTGTAGTCGCTCAGGCAAGACCTGTGCACTTGCATTGATGCCCCATGACTGTAATGCTTGTTGCGCGAGCGCAAAGCCACTTTGCACAGCATGTTCGGGGTCAGGGGCTTTGTTCAGAGGCCATTTCAACAGCAAGCTGCGGCCGTCATCACGCCAGCCTGCGCTTTGAAGGCCGGCTAAACGAAAGCACAGCGCGCTAGAAAGCGAATCAGGCAAAAGTAGCCCATGCCGGTAATTTGGGTGCTTTTTACGCCATTCACGCACTTCAAAGACATCTTCAAGCAGGCGCCCTGACATGGGCACAAAGCCCTCCATCGTGAGTCCAGACAGAAGGTCTTTTGCCCAGCCGCGCGCGCAGACTGAAAAAGGGACGTTGAGCCTCTGGAGCATGTCTAGTACGGGCAGGCTCATGCAGACATCACCGACCCAGTTTGGTAAACGAATAAGAATTGGTTCTGGTCGCATCACAAATTGGCTTAAAGTAGATTTTGTAAGGATACGACAAGTAGCGGTTAAACTTCAGTTTTCTCGTCTTTCAGAGCAATATTTTGACTCAGCCGACCGGCCTGCCAGCGACCTCTGCGTCGCCTTTAAGCATCACCTTGTGGCGTCGTATCTACGAACGCGTAGGCGCCTACTGGAAAGGGCTTGCCCTGGCCGTGTTGTTTATGGCCGGCGCAGCAGCCACACAGCCGACCCTCGCGTTGGCCATGAAACCCTTGCTAGATGAGGGTTTCTCAGGGGCCAAACCAGAATATGTCTGGCAAGTGCCTTTGGCGATTATCGCCTTGATCTCATTGCGGGGCGTCTGTAATTTTTTCAGTGATTACCTCTTGGCTTGGGTCGCCAATAACGTTTTGTTAGGCGTTCGTGCAGATATGTTTGAAAAACTGCTGGCAATGCCCGATAGTGAATTCAAAAAGGGGGATACGGGGCGCTTATTAAATCGCTTTACGGTCGATGCAGGTAACGTAACCGGCTACGCGACCGACGTCTTAACCGTCGTCGTACGAGAATCGCTGGTTGTGCTTGCGATGATTGGCGTATTGCTATTTATGTCCTGGCAGCTCACGCTGATTATTCTGGTGGCCATGCCAATTTCAGTTTTGATTTCTCGTGGTTTCATTGACCGGATGCGGCGAATCAATCGCGATATGGTCAACATGAATGCTGAGTTGACCCGTGTGGTCAATGAGGGCATCGATGGTCAACGCGTTGTGAAGTTGTTTGATGGCTACGCCTTCGAGCGCAAACGCTTCGCGTACGTCAGTGGTCGACTAAGACGGTTTGATATGCGTGCGGCAACCTCTGACGCAGCCTTGACGCCAATCACGCAGGTGGTAACGGCCGTGGCGGTTGCGGCCGTGATTGCAGTCGCATTGGATCAAGCAAACTCGGGCACCCTCACGGTTGGCAGTTTTGCTGCATTTATGGCGGCTCTGGCGCAGATTTTTGATCCGATCAAGCGTTTAACCAAAGTGGCCAGTCGCACTCAAAAGATGTTGGTTTCAGCCGCAAGCGTTTTTATTGTGATCGACCAGCCGTCAGAGGTCGATACGGCAACGGGTACCTTCGAGAGCCGTGCTAAAGGTCGTGTTGAATTCAATCTCGTCTCGCATCGCTTCGCCGAGGCCGATGTTGATACCTTGTCGCAGGTCAGTGTCGTTGCCGAGCCTGGCCAAACCATTGCCTTGGTGGGGCGCTCGGGCAGTGGTAAGACGACGCTCGTCAATATGTTGCCTCGCTTTGTCGCGCCGTCGGGTGGCCAAGTATTGATCGACGATCGAGACATTGAGTCAATTTCGTTGCGCAACTTGCGCGAGCAGCTCTCGCTCGTCAGTCAAGACGTCGTGTTGTTTGACGATACCATCGCGGTCAATGTGGGCTACGGTGCCTTGCACGATGCTTCTGAAGCCGAAATTCGTAACGCCTTAAAAGCCGCTAATTTACTTGAGTTCGTTGATGGCCTGCCGCTAGGTATTCAAACACGCGTGGGTGAAAACGCCACGCGCTTGTCCGGCGGACAACGCCAGCGGTTGGCGATTGCGCGCGCACTGATTAAAAATGCGCCGATTTTGATCTTGGATGAAGCTACGTCAGCGCTTGATAATGAGTCAGAGCGTCAGGTGCAAGCTTCTCTTGAAACACTGATGAAAGGTCGTACGACCTTAGTGATTGCGCATCGTCTATCGACTGTGCAAAATGCTGACAAAATTGTTGTGATGGATAAGGGCAGGGTGGTCGAACAGGGTTCGCACACCGAACTACTAGCGCAGGGCGGTGCTTATGCAGGCCTGTATCAAATGCAGTTTCGCGACGAATAAAACAGACGTTTAGTCTGACAAGGGTGAAACATGAGTGTTCAAGACGATCAGATTACAGAGCAAATCAATGCCGCGGTATTGGCAAGGTTTGGTGAAGTCAT
>CAIYCP010000259.1 GCA_903924715.1 uncultured beta proteobacterium | reverse complement strand
GTGACTTCAGTACGTGGTACAGGTGTTGCACCAATCACGGCAGCCAATACGGCACTGGGTGTCATTGGTTTCATGAAAGCAGCGTTAGGCTTACGTGCGGCTTTTTTTGCAGCAGGCTTTTTAACGGCTTTTTTAGCAACGACTTTCTTTGCAACTACTTTTTTAGCAGGTGCTTTTTTGGCTGCAACTTTCTTAACTGCAGCTTTTTTTGCAGCAGGTTTGGCGGCTACTTTTTTAACTACAGCTTTTTTGGCAGCAGGTTTTTTAGCAGCGGCTTTCTTTGCAGCGGGCTTCTTGGCGGTGGCCATGTGATTTCTCCTAGAGAGATAAATTAATGTGCACAACGAGCGCAGCATACCGTGTCTTTAGAGAATAGACAAAGTTTTTTGCACTTTGCCCTATAGAAAAGCAACAAATGTCGCAAATTTGCTCTAGAGGTAAACTATTTGCTCCTTCTCTAGCCAGTACGAGTCGAATCATGTACCCACGGTCTCCTCTAGCCTCGATACAGAAATTTCACCAAGAACTGATCGCATTGCGACGAGATTTGCATGCGAATCCAGAGATCGGCTTTCAAGAAGTGCGTACCTCAGGGATCGTGGCTGGAGCGCTGGAGGCCCTCGGCGTTGAGGTGCATCGTGGCGTTGGTAAAACAGGCGTTGTTGGTGTCATACGTGGTCAGCGACACGATTCGGGCTTGTCGATTGGGCTGCGTGCAGATATGGATGCATTGCCTATCAAAGAAGAGGGCGACGCGGCCTACTGTTCGACGGTGCCGGGGTTGATGCACGCCTGCGGTCATGATGGGCACACCGCCATATTGTTAGGTACTGCGAAGTATCTAATGCAAAACCGTGACTTCAATGGCACGGCAGTGTTGATTTTTCAGCCGGCTGAAGAGGGTTTAGGCGGGGCGAAGGCGATGGTCGACGACGGGCTCTTTGAGCGGTTTCCTTGCGACTCGATCTACGCCCTGCATAACTGGCCTGCATTACCGGCGGGTACCATCGGCATCAACCCAGGGCCGATGATGGCCGCCTCAGACCGCTGGGAGGTCACTGTAGAGGGGCGTGGGGGGCACGGGGCACATCCGTATCAGACGATTGATCCGATTGTTGTGGCAGCCCACATCGTTACTGCGTTGCAGACTATTGTGTCGCGCAATGTGCATCCGGTTGAATCCGCAGTGATTTCGCTTGGTCATATTCAAGCCGGTAGTCCAACTACTCCCAGCGTTATTCCAAGTCGAGCGCATTTGGTGGGTACGGTTAGGACGTTTAGCGATACTGTGCAGAAGCTGGTCGAATCCCGAATGCGAGCCTTAATTGCCTCTGTGGCTGAGGCGTTTGGTGCGACGGCTGAGCTTAAATACCATCGGTCTTACCCGGCCACGATCAACTCAGCCCAACAGGCTAACTTTCTGGCAGACGTGGCGACGGATCTTTTTGGTGCTCAAAACGTTGTGCGCGACTTGATTCCATCGATGGGCTCTGAGGACTTTTCGTTTATGCTGCAAAAAAGACCCGGCGCGTATTTTCGTTTGGGCCAGGGTGGTGCCGAGCAGGGCCGCTTTTTACATAATCCGAAATTCGACTTCAACGATGAAGTGATTCCCATGGGTAGCGCGCTATTTGCTGCGCTTGTTGAACGCAGTATGCCGCTTGAGAAATAATATGACACAACAAACACTAATAATCACTCGCCCAGATGATTGGCACGTGCATTTGCGCGATGATGAGGCGATGCAAGCGATCGTTGGGCATACGGCCCGCCAGTTTGCCCGTGCCGTCATCATGCCCAATTTAAAACCGCCGGTGACGACCGTGGCGCTCGCGCAAGCCTATTGCGCGCGTATCGAGCGTGCGTTGATGGCGAGCGGGGTCGTCAAGGGCAGCTTTACGCCGCTCATGACCCTGTATCTCACCGACAAGACGGATCCAGATGAAATTATTCGGGCGCATGAGGCCGGCAATATTGTTGCCTTGAAGCTTTATCCCGCTGGGGCAACCACTAACTCAGATGCGGGTGTCACTGATTTACTGGGAAAATGTTCAAAAGTGCTCGAGGCGATGCAACGCGTTGGGATGCCGCTCTTGGTGCATGGCGAGGTCACCGACCCTGAGGTGGATGTTTTTGATCGCGAGGCGCTCTTTATTGACCGTGTGATGATCCCTCTGCGCAAAGCCTTCCCAGAGCTTAAGGTCGTGTTTGAACACATCACAACCAAAGACGGCGTTGATTATGTGCGCGATGCAGCAGGTCCGATCGCGGCCACAATTACGGCTCAGCATTTGTTGTACAACCGCAATGAGATCTTTAAAGGTGGTGTCAGACCACATTTTTATTGTCTGCCGATTTTGAAGCGCGAGTTGCATCGTGTCGCGTTGGTTGAGGCGGCAACGAGTGACAGCCCACGTTTCTTTTTGGGTAGCGATAGTGCGCCGCATGCCAAAGGCTTGAAAGAAAACGCGTGTGGCTGTGCAGGGTGCTATACCGCCGTACACGCGCTTGAGCTGTATGCCACGGCTTTTGAGCGGGCTCAAAAAATTGAGAAGCTCGAAGCCTTTGCAAGCTTTCGCGGGCCAGACTTTTACGGCTTGCCGCGCAATACGGGCACAGTCACCTTAAAGCGCGAGGCATACACCGTGCCTCTCGAGGTGGCCTATGGTAGTGAAACACTGGTGCCTCTTGCGGCTGGCGAGACCTTGCCTTGGGCAATGGTTTGATCTTACTGATTGCGCGCCTCGAGCGCTTCCCAGCGTTCAAACCGTTTTGCTAACAGCGCCTCGAGTTCGGTCATTCGTGCTTGAATCGTTGCGAGTTTCACCGAATCATTTTTATATAGTTCGCTGTCACCAAGTTGAATAACGAGCTCTGCTTGTTCTTGTTCGATCCCGTGGATTTCGGCGGGCAATTGTTCAAGCTCTTTGATTTCCCAAGGGGTCATTTTTGACCCGCGTGATTTTCCTGGGGACTTATTGGCGACTGCGCTGCTAGCGGTTGACGTCGTGACTGTTTTTGGGCTCACTGCAATAGGTTTTGTGATGGCCACCGTCGTGAGCTTTTCAAGGGCAGACGCTTTTTGCGGCACGGTGCGTTGGCGCTCCCAGTCGCCAAACCCGCCGACGTAATCCTTCCAGCCACCATCGCCTTCGCTTGCAATGGTTTGTGTGACGACGTTGTCCAGAAATGTTCGATCATGGCTCACGAGCAAGACTGTACCTGGGTAGTCTTGTAATAACTCTTCAAGCAATTCGAGCGTTTCGATATCAAGGTCGTTAGTCGGTTCGTCGAGCACCAGGATATTGGCGGGCCGTGCGAACAGACGCGCCAGTAGCAAGCGTGCGCGCTCGCCACCCGATAAACTTTTGACCGGTGACTGCGCGCGTGCGGGCGCGAATAAAAAATCACCCAGGTAACTCATGACATGTTTGCGGTTGCCGCCAATTTCAATCCATTCACTACCGGGGTTGATGACGTCGGCCAGAGTTGCATTTTCATCGAGTTGACTACGCATCTGATCAAAATAAGCGACGCTTAGATTAGTGCCGAGTTTGATAGTGCCCGTATCAGCTTGCAACGTGCCCAAGATGAGCTTGAGCAACGTTGACTTACCTGCGCCGTTCGGACCGATGATACCGATGCGATCGCCTCGCATGATGATGGTCGAATAATCTTTGACGACACAAAGTTCGCCAAACGATTTGCTGACATGTTCGAGTTCGGCCACTAGTTTGCCAGAACGCTGTCCCGCATCCACCGCAAGCTGCACGTTGCCTTGACGCTCGCGTCGTGCGACGCGTTCAACGCGCAATTGTTCAAGTCGTCTGACGCGGCCCTCGTTACGCGTGCGTCTTGCTTCAACCCCTTTGCGGATCCAGATTTCTTCTTGTGCCAGCATTTTGTCAAAGCGCGCGTTTTCGAGACGCTGTGATTCAAGCCACTGTGCTTTGCGTACTTGCCAGTCAGAAAAATTACCCGGAAAACTTAAAAGTTTGCCGCGATCAAGTTCAACGATGCGTGTGGCGATCGAATCCAAAAAGCGTCGATCATGCGTGATGATGATTGCGCTGCCGGGCCATTGCTTAAGCGTTGTCTCAAGCCAGTTGATGCCATCCAAATCAAGATGGTTGGTGGGCTCGTCTAGCAGCAAGAGCGTTGGTTGATTTGCCATGGCGCTGATGAGCGCAACGCGCTTACGCATGCCGCCTGAAAGCGTGCCGACCAGCGCGGCTGGTGGCAG
>CAIYCP010000258.1 GCA_903924715.1 uncultured beta proteobacterium | reverse complement strand
TGCCGTAATCGGTTCAGCTCTGGGTTACGGCGTGATGAACCTTTTAATGGCCGCGACTCCTCTGGCGATGCAAATGTGCGGCATGCCTTTTTCAGACACAGCTCTCGTGCTTGAATGGCACGTGATTGGCATGTTTGCGCCCGGATTTTTTACAGGCTCGCTGATCAAACGCTTTGGCACCACCAAAATTATGGGTTTAGGCGTCATTCTTAACATCGTGTGTATTGTGATCGCGCTGATGGGAATTGATGTGTATCACTTCTTGATCGCGTCTTTCGTTTTGGGCGTTGGCTGGAACTTTTTGTTTACTGCCGCGACTAATCTTGCGTTGACGGCCTATCGGCCAGAAGAAAAAGACAAAGCGCAAGGTGCTATCAACTTTTTTGTATTTGCCACCATGATGGTCACTTCTTTTAGCTCGGGTGCCTTGGTGACGAGCAATGGCTGGAGCTTCTTGAATGCGGGGTCATTGATCCCTGTGTTGATTACGGGCGCCGCTCTGGCCTGGCTCACACGCACCAAAAAAGCAACGATCTAAAAGCTGAAGTACTCGCGCCTACGCATTAAAAAACGCCAAGATTCCTTTCATAGAATCTTGGCGTTTTTTTTGATGGATCCGCTTAAGTCGGTGACAGCAAATGAATCACGCGGCTCGCAATAAACTCTTTCGTCTTGGCACCATACGCCGCCATGTGCGGAGCAACTGAGTGGGCCTTCAGTGCGTCCATGCTTTCCCATTTCTCAATCACAACAAAAGTATCCGGGCCCCAAGGAGTTTGGATCGCAGGTGCATTTTCGGCATCAATCGCCGCACCATATTCGATACAACCCTTTTCGGCCTTCACCGCTGGAACATTCGCGCGAAAATGCGTCAAAATCGTATCGCGCAACCCGGGTTTGGCAGTGATAACAGCTAAAACATGAATCATGGTGTGGCTCCTTTGTGGTTTGATTTCATTTTAATGATTTTATTTTAATGCGTATCGCAGTTACTCGTTTTATGTGCCCATGGGCGTTGGGCTCATCACTTATTCATTGATGATCTGACCACCATCATACCCACAAGCGATCCGACCCAGTGCAATGCGCATCTCAGGTGAGCTGATTTGTTCGAAGGCTGAGACATCACCTGCGCGCTTACCTCTAACAATGATATCTTGTAGAACCTCTTGATCCATATGCGGTAATGCAGCCCAAAATCCGCGTGCAAGTTGTTGCGCCAACGCAAAGTCAGGGTGATTCGCTTGTTCGGGCGCCCGACCAATTTCGTACATATGCGTGACGTCATCCCAAGGCGCACGCTCTGCAGGTAAGCGCTCGAAAATTTCAGGGCATTCTTCAGCAACATAAAAGCGATTCAGTGTATCAAAGAGTCTGAATTTATAACCATTCGCCAATAACAGCGGCTCATAGGCGTCCCAAGCGGGTTCCCCCTTACCGGGCGTTACCGCTTCAGCCACAATCACCTTCGGGCGAAAACGGTTAAAGTCGTTGCCCGCCAACACGTCACCTTCAGCACCCTCAACATCTATCTTTAAAAAATCAATTTGTTGGACTTGATGACGTTCGCATAATTTAGACAAGGTCAGCATTGGCAATGACAGGCGTTGATAGTCAGCACCGAACTCTTTGGCAACATCCGCATGCAATTCGATCGTGGTTGAAAAGCCGTGCAAGCGATTGACATGAAAAAAATCCACTGTCCCTATCTCACGGCCAATCAAACCCTGATACACCGTATCGCGATCTCGAATTTTTTTATATAAACTCGCCAACTCTGGGATCGGCTCAGCAACGATACCGCTCCAACCGCGCTCATAAAACCAAAGAGAAACATTGTCGGCGACGGGGTGCCCGGCACCGATATCAATATAAAACCCTCGTTCTTGGCCTGCAAAAGCAAGCGAAAGGTGATAATCCTCAAGATTTTGTGTGTAGGATAATGACATATGCAGCACCCAGGGTTGCTAAAGGTTTTATGAAAATGTTGATATAAACTGCATCATACTAAAATGTTTATGAAGCCACTCTTCTAAGCACTTCTTTCAAAACACTTAGCCTGCCATGTCACTACCCTCTAAAGCTCTTCTTTCTTTGCCTGAAAACATCCCGCTACAGGATGAGCGCCCTTTTCAGGCGCTGCAGTTTACGAGCCCTCTTACAGGGCCTCGTCTGATCATTACCGCAGCCGTGCATGGCAATGAAACGTGCGGCACCTTCGCGATTAAACGCCTAGTGCAACAACTTGAAGAAGGCGAGATCAAATTACTCTGCGGGGTACTCACTGTTGTGCCAGTCACTAACCCAAAAGCCTACAGACTGCAGCGCCGTGCGGGTGATCGCAATTTGAATCGACGCCTGGCGCCCACCAAAAATCCTGAACAATACGAAGATCATTTAGCGAATTGGCTTTGCCCTTTACTCGCCGAACACGATGGCTTACTCGATTTACATTCCTTTCAAAGCGGCGACCGAGCATTTGCCTTGTTTGGCCCTTCTAATAATGCAAAACCTCTTGAGCCCTTCTCGCAGGCTGAAACAGAAGAAGCGTTAGTGCAACGGCTGGGATGCAATCGTTTCGTTTATGGTTGGCTCGATACTTACGCCAAAGGCATTGCGCGGCGAATTCAAGAGGTCAATGCTGGGCGATTTAACGCTGGCCATGTTGACATCGATACCGGCTACGGCGTTGGCACAACCGAGTACATGCGCGCGAACGGTGGCTGGGCCATCACACTTGAATGCGGGCAACACGATGATGTCAATGGTCGAGAAGTTGCCTATCAAGCCATCATCAATACGTTGGTGCACACCGGCCTAATCAAAGGCAACCCACCTGCTGCTGCCACCAACTTCGAAGTCTTAGGTCTCTATGACGTCTTTGATCGCTTTGATATCAACGATCAATTTTCTCAACCCTGGAAAAGCTTTGATTCATTGAAAAAAGGTACGTTAATCGGCACGCGCGCAGATGGCACCGCTCTTCACGCTGAACAAGACTGCTTCATTGTGTTTCCGAATATCAAGTCTCAACCAGGACAAGAGTGGTTTTATTTAGCACGCGCCGGTGGAAGACTGGGCCGTTAGCGCGTGACTTCAACCTTGGTGTATCCTGAGACTAAGCGAGCCTCCTCTTCGCGACACACCCATAGGCACGTTTTTAAACATGATCAGTATCTCCCAGCTTTCAAAAACGTACGCAAGCGGCTTTAGCGCCTTAAAAAATATCAATCTTGAGATTAGGCAAGGCGAGATCTTTGCGCTCCTCGGCCCAAACGGCGCCGGAAAAACAACCTTAATCAGCATTATTTGCGGCATTGTGACGCCAAGCACGGGCACCGTCACAATTGATGGCTTTGACCATATTCAGCACTACCGACAAGCCAGAGCGCGGGTGGGTCTGGTACCGCAAGAAATCGCAACTGACATGTTCGAAACCGTTTGGAACACAGTCAGCTTTAGTCGCGGCCTGTTTGGAAAACCTGCCAATCCAGTTTTAATTGAAAAAATCCTTAAAGATTTATCCTTATGGGATAAAAAAGACAGCAAAATTATGCGACTGTCGGGAGGAATGAAACGCCGACTAATGATCGCAAAAGCACTGTCACACGAACCTCAGCTTTTATTTCTGGATGAACCCACCGCTGGCGTCGATGTCAGTCTCAGGCGCGATATGTGGCAATTGGTCAAAGCGCTCAAACAAACGGGCGTCACAATCGTCTTGACGACACACTATATCGAAGAAGCCGAAGAAATGGCCGACCGTATTGGCATCATCACCAAAGGCGAAATCCTTTTGGTCGATGAGACGAGTCAGTTAATGAAAAAGCTGGGCAAAAAAGAATTGATCTTGCAGCTGACTAAACCGCTGAGTGAGATTCCATCCAACCTTAAGATCAGTGGTCTAGCACTTGCCAAAGAAGGTCATGAACTGATCTACACCTACGATGCCACAAACAAAGACGTGGGGATTACTGATCTTTTAAATCAGCTTGGACAAGTCAACATTCAGTTTAAAGACTTGCATACAAATGAAAGCTCGCTTGAAGATATCTTCGTGAGTCTGACCAGTCAAAAGGACGCTTAAGCGTGCAACTCAATATTTATGCCATCAAAGCCATCTTCAATTTTGAGATGTCGCGTGCCTTGCGAACCATGATGCAAAGCGTCGTTGCGCCGGTCATCTCAACGTCCTTGTATTTCATTGTTTTTGGCGCAGCCATCGGTTCGCGGATGACGGATATTGACGGGGTGAGCTACGGCGCCTTCATTGTGCCTGGTCTGATCATGCTCTCTTTGTTAACTCAAAGCATTTCAAATGCGTCCTTTGGCATTTACTTTCCAAAATTCACTGGCACTATTTATGAGTTACTCTCAGCGCCAATTTCACACTTCGAAATTGTCTTGGGTTATGTCGGAGCAGCCACAGTAAAAACGATTTTCCTTGGCTTGATTATTTTGGCGACTTCAACGATCTTTGTGCCAATTCATATCATGCACCCCTTTTGGATGCTGTTTTTTTTGATCTGTACTGCGGTCACATTTAGTTTGCTTGGTTTTATCATCGGCGTCTGGGCAGACAATTTTGAAAAACTACAGGTGGTACCTCTTCTGATCATCACGCCCTTAACATTTTTAGGGGGAAGTTTCTACTCGCTTGAATTACTCCCTCCCTTTTGGCAAAAAGTGGCTTTGCTCAATCCCGTCGTGTATTTGGTCAGTGGATTTCGCTGGAGCTTTTACGATGCCGGCGATGTTAGTCTGACACTCAGTCTGACGATGACCCTGGGGCTGTTAATCAGCAGCATCGCAATCATTACTTGGATTTTTAAGACAGGCTACAAACTCAAGAATTGATGCAATGCGTTGCTAACCATTCTGTCATTACTGCCGTACCCTCTAAAAAATCATCAATCGACATCTCTTCATCAGGATGATGGCTGCCGTTTGGATTGCGAATAAAGATAAAGCCAAACGGGATACCTGCCGCACAAAAAGCGGCTGAATCATGCGAAGCTGGGCTCGGCAGATCGCACGACTTAAGTTTCAAACGCAGGGCGCAATCCCGCAATTGCTGCGTCAGCGTTTGATCTGCTTTCGCCACTTTTGCTGAAGCCCGCACACCAAGATCAATTTTGACGCCTCGTTTTTTTTCAATCTGAGCCACAAGTGTCATAAAACGTTCTTCGAGTTCGACGAGATCAGCGTCATCGTACGCCCTGACATCCAAACTAAAGTGAAACTCACCCGGAACAATCGTCATGCCATGGCGTGCTCCATTGGTATGGAACTGACCAAAGGTACAAGCCATCAGTCTGCCGGCTTCGTCCCACTGCTTCCACAACGCGTCTAATTCAACAGATAGATCTGCACCCGCTAAGGCCGCGTCGTGCCTAAAGCGCCGACCAAGCCCCACATGACCATATTCGCCGATAATTTTTGCACTCGGAAATCTAAAATGCCCTGGGACCCCAGTACCGATTGCAGTCGGAAAACCAGTCAAGCCTAAGCTAGGGGCTTGCTCAATATGCAACTCTAAAAAAACTTGGACATTCGCTTTGTTCAGGTACACGACACCCTTCTCAACCCCTTCGGGATCACCGCCAGCTTCACGCAAGTGTTCTGCTAATGTGCGTCCTGTATCAATACGTCTTTGTTGTAAGGCGCTCGCCGGCAATGTGCCTAAAGCACCACGGCTACCCACGTACGAAACTTGAAACCAAATACTTTCTTCTGCTCTGATCCCCATCACAACGACATCGCAACTCAATCTAATCCCGGCTTGCTGTAAGGCTTGCACCGCAATCAAGCCCGCCATCACACCCGCCGCGCCATCATAGTTACCTCCGGCTGCCACAGAGTCGAGATGCGAACCAATCACAATTGCGGGTGCCTGACGATCGACACCGGGCCAAACCATATACGTATTACGCAAATGGTCTTGTCGTACTTCTAAGCCAAGTGCCTGAGCATGCTTCTGCACTAAATCGTGGGCGAATTGTTCGCCAGGGCCATAGGTATCACGCGTGACCCCTCGGTTAACGAGATCAACACTGCCCGCTCGCAACGCTTCAAATAACTGCGTTGCTTCTGGATGCAGCGCCAGTACTTGAGCCTTCAACGCTTCTGTCTGTTTCATGTTTTAGCTTTGCGTATGCTTTCGTAATACATTGATGATGCTATCAATACTGCTGATTTTTTCAATTTGATTAATAATCCCTTCAAGTTCACCGACACCAGACTTAGTCAGCAC
>CAIYCP010000257.1 GCA_903924715.1 uncultured beta proteobacterium | reverse complement strand
TGAAATGAAAAAATGGAAGACCGCCGCACAGCAGGCGAACATCAAGTCGACTGAATAGCCTTTTACTGATCAGCGGCCACCAAGAACGAGCAGCGACAGAACCAGAATTATCCTGAGACAAGACGCATGAATTTAAAAATATTGTTGGCCTTATTCATCACGCTATCAGGTGTGACGTTCAATTCCACCACCTATGCACAGGCTGTATTTCCCGAAAAGCCTGTGAGGCTCATTGTCCCATTCCCGCCTGGTCAAGCCACCGACATCATTGCGCGGCTTGTGGCAGAAAAACTCACCACCGCGTGGGGTCAACAAGTCATTGTTGAAAATAAAAATGGCGTACCGGGAATGGTAGCTGGCGCGACGGCAGCCCCAGATGGCTACACGATGATCATGGGGACCAGCGGTGTCTTGGCGGTTAACCCCGCGGTGTTTGACAAGCTTGCCTACGACGCTGCAAAAGACTTCACCTACGTGGGTGGCTTAGCGATCGCCCCTATGATCATTGTGGTCAGTGCCTCGTTACCCTACAACACCATTCAAGAGTTAGTTGCAGCTGCAAAAAAAGATCCAGGAAAATTTAATGTAGGCTACGGTGGCGTCAACAACACGCAGCACCTAACGGGCGAACTCTTTAAATACACAGCTGGCATCAACATGGTTGGTATTAATTACAAAGGCAGTGCAAGTGCCGTCACCGATCTATTGGGCGGGCAAATTTCTATTTTAGTTGACAGCATGGCCGCTACGTTGCCGCACATCAAGTCGGGCAAACTCAAAGCGCTTGGTATCGCCATGCTAGAGCGTGTGCCGCAGCTACCAAATCTTCCTACTGTTGCAGAGTCGGGTTACCCTGGCTTTGAAGGCGCTGGTTGGACTGGACTGGTTGTGCCAAAAAATACGCCTGCTGCAGTCGTGCAAAAAATCAGCGTCGATATTGCAAAGGTTCTGGCCGATCCCGAGATGCAAAAAAGTATCATCGATAAAGGCATGGTGCCTGATCCACGCGGCGCTGTTCCCTGGAGCGAGTTTGTCTTTGCCGAAATGAAAAAATGGAAAACGATCGCACAGCTTGCAAACATCAAAGCCAGCGAATAGTTTCAATCTCTTTTAACCACCTTAACTTAGAGCGCATTCATCACTATGTCATCCGCAGAGCCGCGTTTTTTAACGCTTCATGAACTTGTTCAAAAAGCCCGCCAAAAACTTAATCACGATAATTGGGACTACATCGTCGGCGGAACCGAAACCGAAACGACCCTGCGCCGCAATCGCGCCTCAATTGATGCGCTGGCATTTCGTCCACGCGTCTTGCGCGATGTCAGCAATGTCAGTGCGCGCACGACGTTTTTAGGGCGAGACTTGCGCTTACCGATTCTGCTGGCGCCGGTTGGTAGCCTTGAGTTATTTGCGCAAGGCGCGGGTGCAGCCTCTGCCAAAGCAGCCGAACAGTTCGGCATTGCGCATATGCTCAGCTCGGTCTGTCAGCCCGGCATCGAGGCGGTCGCTCAGGCGGCCCCTGAAGCACTGCGAATTTTTCAGTTGTATGTACATGGCGATGCCGCCTGGGTCGATGCCATCGCGGCTCGCACCGAGGCAACAGGTAACGGCGCTTTTTGTCTGACAGTCGATACGGCGCATTACAGCCGGCGCGAACGCGATCAGGCCAAACGCAACATCCGTCGGCTCGCCGTTCCAGGCCGTGAGTTTCAACCCAAACTCACCTGGAAAGATGTCGAACGCCTAAAAACTAAACTCAAGATCCCACTGATTCTTAAAGGAATAGCCACCGCGGAAGATGCTGCAATGGCCGTCGACCACGGCGTCGATATGGTGTATGTATCAAATCACGGTGGACGACAACTTGATCATTGCTTAGGCTCAATGGCTGCGCTGCCAGAAGTCGTCAAGGCAGTGAACGGCAAGGCCACTGTTATTGTCGATGGCAGTTTTAATCGCGGGTCGGATATTGTGAAAGCGATTGCAGCAGGTGCCCATATTGTTGGCATGGGACGCATGCAATGTATCGGGCTTGCGGCCGACGGTGCAGACGGTGTGGTGCGGATGCTTGAGATCTTAGAAGACGAGATCAAAATCTGCATGGGCTTGATCGGCGTGAATTCGCTTTCTGAACTCAACCCAAGTTATTTGCAAGCCGTGGCGCCACTAAGCCCCAATGATGCGCTGAGTGCCTTTCCACTCTTGTCGTTGGATGAAAAAGCGTTTTATTAAGTACGACTGCTCAAGCTGCACTCAAGTTTAGAGCAAGGGAAGCTTCGCATCGGTTGCAATTTTTTTCCAATGCGCGGCTTCTTTCTGGTACTTGCGTTTGAACTCAGCCGGCGTATCGATAATGGCGTATTGCCCCGACACAGCCAGAATTTTTTGAAACTCAGGTTGCATCAGTGTTTGCTTAAGTGCTGCATTGAGCTTATCAATAATGGCCGGCTGTGTTCCGGCAGGTGCCACTAAGCCGTTCCAGATATCGAGCTCAAACATTGGCAGACCCGAGGACATCATCGTCGCCACGCCGGGCAGTTCGGCGGCAGGATTCGCTCCTGTGACGGCCAGGGCCTTCATGCGCTTTGATTCGAGCATCGGGGTCACCACATTCGGTGCAAGCAATGCCATATCCACTCGGCCCGCCACTAAATCATTAATGACAGCCGCTGCGCCTTTATAAAGCACAGCGGTCAGTTCAATATTGGCCTCTCTTTTTAACCACTCAACCGTCAATTCGTTTGCATGCCCAGTCGTGGCCGCCGTTAACCCCGTCGGTGACGACTTTGCTAAACGAATCAGTGACGCAAGGTCATTGGCTTGACTTTGAGGCGGCACGACCAGCACATGCGGGTAACCGGCAACCGAACCGATCGGCGCGAAATCGCGTTCAATGTCGTAGGGGAGTTTGGCATAACGAGCCCCCGCCACCGATAGCGTACCGCTCGAAGCAAGCATCAGCGTGTAGCCATCGGCAGGGCTTTTAATCAATTCGATCGCTGCAATCTGCGCGTTTGCGCCCGGACGATTATCGATCAACACTTGCTGTCCAAGCGCTTTGCTCATGCCATCCGCCATCGCGCGCGCCGAACTATCGGTGGGGCCGCCTGCTGCGAAGCCAACGAGTATTTTTATCGGACGTTCGGGATATTGGGCTAGCGCGCACTGTGAAGCAAAAACGCTACTCAGACTCCATAGCAAGCCTATGATTATTTTTTTTGTCATTGATGCAGTACTCGTTAAGTTAAAGGGCTCAACAATGCACAAACTGTTCAGAACGCCTTGGCTGCGGAAGCTTTTCTTCAACCGCCTTACGATCCAGTTCAAGCTTAAACGCATCGGGATCGCTTGCACCAAGCTCGTAAATCTCCATCCACGTGACTTGTCCAAGCTCATCGGGATTTGGGCGTTTCATTACCTTGCAAACAAGCGAAGGGTATTTTCTTTGTAATTGCGCATGCATAGATTCAATCCGCGCCTTGAGCTCCGGTTGATCAGGCGGCATAAATTTGTAATAAATGAAAAGTTGCATTGCTATGTTTTACCCAAACCATTCCAGCGTTGAACAAGATCGGTCTCTAAGCCATACAAATCCAGTACGCGACCAACAGTGTGATCAATGATGTCGTCGATCGACTTTGGCTGAATATAAAGCGCAGGGACCGGCGGCATAACAATTGCACCATTCTGCGTCACCTGTAACATCGACTTTAAATGACCCGCATGCAAGGGGGTTTCGCGCACCAGCAACACAAGCCGGCGTCGCTCTTTGAGCACGACATCGGCGGCCCTTGAAATCAGGTTGCCTGTGATGCCCCAGGCAATTTCAGACAGCGTATTAATCGAGCAAGGCGCAACAACCATGCCAAGGGTCACAAAAGAACCCGACGCAATCGTCGCGCCCACATTCTTAGCAGAATGAACAACATCCGCAAGCGCTTGGACCTGCGCAGGGTCGAACTTCGTTTCAGCCGCCATCGTGAGTTTGGCAGAGTCGGTTAAAACAAGATGCGTTTCAATGTCAGTCGCTTTCAACACCTGCAATAGGCGCACCCCGTATGCCGTACCTGAGGCGCCGGTGATTGCAACGATTAACCTTCTTGGAGCCATCGACATAAGTGTTTATCCAGAATTCTTGGCCAGTGCTCGACCTTGTAGTCTATAGTTGAGCATAATAAAACGATTACAACTAGGAGAACCCTTATGGCGACGGACAACTCGAATTTTTACGCGCGAATTCTAGGGCTATTGGCAACGCTTGTTTTCAGTTTTGGGGGGGCTATGGCCTTTGCGCAAAGCACAGCGGGCTATCCCAACCGCCCCGTGACTATGGTTGTACCCAACGCAACCGGCGGCACAAATGACATCGTCGGCCGTTTGATTGCGATCGAACTCGCTGAGGAGTTTAAACAATCAGTCGTGTTGGTTAATAAACCAGGGGCAGGCGGCAATATCGGCACTGCCCAAACAAAAACCGCAGCCGCAGATGGCTACACCCTTTTAATGACCGTTAATAGCGCCCAGGCGATTAATCCTGCGCTATACAAAAATGTAGGCTTTGATCCGGTCAAAGACTTTATTCCAATCACGATTATTGGTAGCGTCCCCAACGTGTTGGTGGTGCACCCATCGTTTCCGGCTAAAACCTTGGCTGAGTTTTTGGCTTTGATTAAGGCGAATCCAGGCAAGTATCAATATGCCTCGGCCGGTAACGGCACGGTCAATCATTTACTCGGGATCATGATGGATCAAAAGGGCGGCTACAAGATGGAGCACATCCCTTATAAGGGTGTCGCACCGGCGATGTCTGATGTCCTCGGTGGACAGGTGCCGATTGCGTTTGCCAGTCTTCCCTCTGCGCTGAGCAACATCCGTCAAGGGCAACTGCGTGCGCTTGGCGTGAGTACCGCTGTGCGTTCGCCTTCGTTGCCCGACGTGCCCGCGATGATCGAACAAATACCTGCGTTTTCGGGTGAGCTCTGGGTTGGTCTGTTTGCGATTGCCGGCACGCCGGCCGAGATCGTCGACAAGATCTATCAAGCCACTGCGACAGTGATGAAAAAACCTGCTGTGCAAAAGAAACTGGGGGATTTAGGACTCGAGCTTGCATTTGACACCCCCGCACAATTTAAAGCGCGGCTAGATGACGATATCGTTAAATGGCGCGAGATTGTAAAAGCCTCGGGCGCGACCGTAGATTGAATCAAGTCCGGTAAAAAAATAGCGAGACCTCGTCTCGCTATTTTTTTATTTGATCAACCGCTCGCTTGCAAGACGTGCCCCCTCAGCGAGCGTGCGCAACTTGGCCCAAACAACGTCTGTCGCAACTCGGCCCATGCCCGCTGAGGTATCAAACCCACAGTCGGTGCCAGCCAGCACGCGCGTCGGATCGCCGACTTCTGCCGCACACCGTACCAAGCGATCTGCGACCACCTCGGGGTGTTCGACAAAATTAGTCAACACATCGATGACACCCGCGACAATCACTTGATCGTCTGCCAAGGGTCGCTCACGTAACACTGTCATTTCATGTGCATGGCGCGCGTTTGCGAAAGGCAACACAAACCCACCTACGTTTGTCTGACTAATCACGGGCCAGATTTTATGCAACGGTACGTCACAGTCATGGGGGCCCTCATAATTGCCCCAGCACACATGCATACGAACGCGATCGCGTGGGATGTTTCTTAAGGCATGATTAATTGCCGTCACGACGCGCTCGATAAAACCTAAAAATTTTGCGTCAGATTCATCATGGTAAGAAACATGGCGCTCGAGTGCCAAGTCAGGACAGTCAATTTGTAAGATAAACCCATTATTCACAATCGCCTCGTATTCAAGGCGCAATGCTTCACCCAGCGCTGCAAGATAAGACTCTTCGGTTGCGTAGTGCTCATTTTTGCAGGCTGCCGCAATGATCCCTGGCGAAGGCGCAGTTAAAAAAGCCTCTGAGAACTTACTTGAGCGACCTGCTAACTCGGCCTTAAAGTCTATCGCCTCTGAGGCGGCGAGCGCTGGATCGATATATTGAATGTCGCCCGTAACGCGTGGAGGCAAGAAATTACTCACCGCCACCTTATCGCTTGCCTGCGCAGACATCATCTGCTTGAACTCGGGATAGCGTTCAACATCACCACGCGCCCAACGCTTCCAGCTACCCGAAAAACCCGACATACGACGCTGAACATACAGAAAAAATCCCTCGCGCTGCTGCTCGCCGTTATTGCCAATGTCAATACCATTGGCCATCTGACGTTCGACGCTTTCTTGCATTGCCCGATGACCCGCATCGTTAATCAACGCCTCATCAACGTGCTCGCCATTCGCGCGGCGCGCGTACATTTGAACGAGTGCGGCTGGGCGAGGCAGACTACCCGTATGGGTAGTTAAAATTCTTTCGCGACTATGTTGCATTTTTTAATTGCTATCCCGTTGATATTTTTAACGACCGCACGCTTGATCGGCCTGTAAACGCATACGATCAATTAAAGAGCTTAGATCAGCCTCGGTCAACTGATTCGTCAAACTTGCACAGACGATGGTATGGGTCGGTTTTTTAAACGGTTGCCCCACGGGCACCGCCACAATGGTAACGCCCGCAATGTACGCGCCCCGATCGATGCTGTATTCGTTTTGTGCGGCCAGCTGTACCTCACGATACCAAGTTTCAAAATTTAAAGGGCCTGCCCATCTGAGCTTGTCGAAACGCATTTTTAGTTCAACAGCCGATTGGCCACTAAACGCAGCGACAATACGCCCGGTCGCGCTCAGCAATGAAGGAAACACGCTACCTACGTCAACATGCAACCGAAACGGGATCGTTGAGCGCGAGAGTGCGACCACAACCATTTGCTCGGGATCTGTCACGTCTACGGCAATGGCGGTCACGTTGTATGCAGAAGACAAGGCGTCTAGCCCGGGCTGAATGAGCCCGGGAAACGCATGGGCATCGATCGCGCTACGCGCAAGTGCCAGCATTCCGATCCCGAGCCGGTAGTGTTTGCTGTCACGATCAAACGCGACCAGTTTTTCTTCGACGAGTACCCGCAATATATGCAAGCACGTGCTTGGCACCAAGCCCAAGGACTGCGCGATCGCGTTGACCCCAAGTGGCGTTCGCGTTTTACCAAGCAATCGCAAGATCGCAATGGATCGTGAGACGGCTGGAACTGACCGGATGACGGGCTTGGGCCTGGGCGCGCCAAGCTCACTTGCCCCTACCCGAGAGGCTTGCCTTGCCGGCCCAACAGTTTGATCGCCTTGAGTCATTCAAATACCCGTTCACTCGATAGCAGCAATTAACAAGTGTAGCGAATTATTGTACTAATACAATAGATTAGTCTATTTGACAACAAATGAGGCAAACGATACAGTCAGTGATCGAGACTTGCTGTCGTTCTCTTGAACGCTGCGCCACATACCAATCAAAATAACCCGATGGCAAAACTTACCGCGTTCACGTCTTACGCAGATGCACAGTCCAACTTTTCAGCTGAAAAGCTGTGGGAGTTATTTGACGGTGATCGCGAACACCTGAACATCGCCCATGAGTGTGTCGACCGATACGCCAGCAGCGAACAAACCGCGGTCATCGTGTTGCGCACCGACGCCCCAGACGAACGAATCTCATACGACCAACTCGCCAAACGGTCGTCACAGATGGCGCATTTTTTAAAAGAAAAAAATATCAAGCCAGGCGATCGTGTCGCGATCATGCTTGAACCGTCGCTTGCTTTCTATACCTGTCTGTTTGGCATCATGAAAGCAGGCGCCATCGCGGTACCGCTCTTTACACTCTTTGGGCCTGATGGCTTAAACCTTAGAATCGCAGACTGCCTGCCCAGCCTCTTATTTACCAACGCAGAAAAAATCAATATTGTTTCTGCCGAGTATCAACCACGCACCGTATTAGCAGACGATCAACTGATGGCCTTACTGGATGAGTACCCAGACGGGCGTATAGACGTGAGTACAAAAGCCACTGACTACGCCATGTATCAGTACACCTCGGGCACAACACGTGAACTACCCGAGGCCGTCAAACATACGCACCGCTCGATTGTGACGCTCATGGTTGCCGCACTGTATGGCACAGGACTACGCCCAGGCGATCGCTTCATGTGTCCATCATCGCCCGCCTGGGGGCACGGACTGTGGCATGGCACCCTTGCCCCGATGGCCATGGGGCTGACGATTGGCTCGTTTGCCGGAAAATTCAACGCCGAGTTACTGTTAAAGGGGTTAGCAACACACCGCTTTACCAATATCTCGGCCGCGGCCACGCACTACCGAATGATGAAAAACTCAGGGTGCGCGCACCAACACCAGTACGCGCTGGCGAAGATGTCTTTTACTGGCGAGCCGATCGACAGCGCCACAGAAGAGTTCATCGAACAAACTTTTGGTCTACGGGTCTGCAGCATGTACGGCACCACCGAGATCGGTGTGATCTTAGTGAGCTACCCCGGGGCTGAAGATTTTGTTGTCAAGCACGGGGCGTTAGGCAAACCCATCCCCGGTGCCAAAGTCGAAGTTCACGATGCCAGGGGTGCCCCCTGCCCGCCCAATGTCACCGGCGAAATCAAAGTATGGCGTAAAGGCCAGTGGATCGCCACAAAAGACCTTGGCCACACGGATGCTGACGGCTATTTCTATCATGGCGGTCGAGCCGATGACGTCATTATTTCTGCCGGCTGGACCATGAGCGCGGTCGAGATCGAAGATGCCGTGCTTAAACATCCCGATGTACAAGAGGCCGCCGCGATTGGCGTGCCCGACAGCTTGCGTGGCCAGGCGGTTCAAGCTTTTGTGGTGAGTCAGCGTTCAGGCGATGCAACGTTCATACAAGAAATTCAAGACTTAGTCAGAACTCGACTAAGTCAACACGAGTATCCCCGTCATATCGTGTTCGTCAATGAACTACCCAAGACACCAGCTGGAAAAATTCATCGGAAGAAACTTCGCGAGGCATCTTTCTAGTTAAGCGTCGTATCTTTCGAACCACTCTAATTCATTCTAAGTATCCGCGTTTTTAAAAATAGTGAGGAGCATCAAATGTCATCATCTCTAATTGGTCAACGCAGTTTTCCAAAGATTACCGAGCAAGGAATGGAAGACCTGCAGCGGCGCATCGGTGTCAAGATCGGTGCGACTGCTGAGCCTTGGTGCTATGAGGCCACGCGTGACAACATTCGCCATTATGCGCATGGTATTGGTGACGACAATCCGCTTTGGTGTGATCCAGACTACGCCGCCAAAACCAGTCATGGTGGAATCATTGCGTTACCAAGTTTTCTGTATTCAACCAGTCGCATCGTCTCGGGTTATGTCGGCGGCTTACCCGGTGTACATGCGATGTGGTCCGGTTCGAATTGGCAATGGCACCAACACGCCAAGCGCAACGACGTTATCAGCACTGAAGCTTATTTGAAAGATCTTGTCGAACACGAGACGCGTTTCGCCGGCAAAGCCGTGCAACAAACATATCATGTCGATTTTTTCAATCAAACGGGCGACAAATTAGCTGAAGCCGATACCTGGTGCTTTCGCACCGAGCGCGACCATGCTCGCGAGAAAGGCACCAAGTACACCGAAGTACAAGAGAAAGGCGTCGTACCTTACACCGACGAACAACTCAAAGAGGCCTACAAGCTTTATGCAAACGAAGAAATTCGTGGTGCAAAAACGCGCTATTGGGAAGATGTTCAAGAAGGTGAAGCACTGCCCGTTCTCTTCAAAGGCCCCATGACGGTGACTGGCTTTATCGCTTACGCCCAAGGCTGGGGTGGTTTGTATATTCGCGCGAATAAATTAGCGTGGCAACTCATCGATGCGCATCCAGGCGTTGGCATTAAAAATCGCTTTGGCGTGCCCGACGTACCAGAGCGTGTTCACTGGGAAGAAGAGTTTGCACTTGAGGTCGGCGCGCCCGGCGCCTATGACTACGGTCCAGAGCGCAGCTCGTGGCTCATGCATCAAATGACCAACTGGATGGGCGATGAGGGCTTTTTGCGTCAGGCCGACTGCAAAATCAGGCGCCATAATCCAGCCGGTGATATGCTTTTCATTGAAGCAAAAGTTACAAAAAAATATCAAGAAAATGGCCGTCATCTCGTAGCCATTACCCAAGAAGCGCACAATCAAAATCATGAGCTTTCTGTATTAGGTTCTTGTATTGTGCAGCTTCCTTCTCGAGGTTAAGCCAATGCCCGCACCCAAAGAGACCCCACAATTATCCAAAGATTTGGGTGCGAGTCCGTTGACGGCAGAGGCCTGGCTTGATCCTAGCGCAAGCACTGGCGCGTTAGCCGGTTTGCGTGTGCTCGATCTTTCGCGCGTTCTGGCGGGCCCGCTCTGCGCACAGATGCTGGCAGATCATGGTGCAGATGTGATTAAGGTCGAGTCACCGCAAGGTGACGAGACCCGTTTACTTGGACCACCGTTTATCGAACCGGGACAAGCGGCCTACTTCTCGGCCATCAACCGTGGCAAACGAGGGCTAAGCCTTGATTTGGGCAAGCCCGCAGAGCGAGCAGTTCTTGAAGCTTTACTCAAAGACGCCGATGTACTGATTGAAAACTTCTTGCCAGGCACGATGGCGAAGTGGGGCCTTGGGTACGAAGAAGTGCTGTCAAAGAAATTTCCTCAACTCATCTATTGCAGTATTTCAGGATTTGGCGCAACGGGGCCTCTTGCGAATCTGCCTGGCTACGATGCGGTCTTACAGGCCATGTGTGGATTGATGAGTGTGAATGGAGACCAACAATCGGGCCCCACGCGTATTGGTGTGCCGGTGGTGGATCAGGTCACCGGGTACAACGCTTTTTCAGGCATCATGATGGCGCTGTGGTCACGCACCAGAACGCTTCAGGGCCAACGCGTTGAGGCCACCTTGTTTGACTCGGCCTTAAGCTTGCTCATCCCTCACGCGGCAAACTGGATGACGTCGGGCAATACACCGGCGTTGACCGGTAGCGCACATCCAAATATCCCAACCTACAATCGTTTTGAAGTTGGTGATGGCCAGATCTTCTTAGGAATTGTCAACGAAGGACAATTTAAAAAATTCTGCAAACATATTCATCGTGAAGACCTTGTCGCCAATCCACTGTTCGATAGCAATGCAAGTCGCATGACCAATCGCGACGCGCTTCGGCGCGAAATGGAAGAAGCACTCAAAGGCTTCTCGCGTGCTGAACTTTGCAAAGACCTGATGGCCATTGGCGTAGCCGCAGGGCCCGTGCATACCGTGCCCGAAGCCTTACAACAACCACATGCCGCAGCACGCAACATGTTTATTCAGCGCCCAGATTATCAAGGTGTTGGATTACCAATCAAATTATCAAAAACACCCGGCAAGGCTGGCTCACGTCCACCTCGCCTGGGTGAGCACAATTCAAAAATCATCCAATCGCCTGAGTCGTAGCTACGGGTAAGCCATTAGTACAACCTCTAGCTGAGGTGTTTAAAATAGGCGTTGATCAGGTCACAATAGTCTGACTAAAAAGATTCTCTTTGAGCGAGATAAAAATGAGATTATCGGCACAACTCACACGCCTATTAACGACGACAAGCGCAATGTTACTTGCCCTTGGATTCGTCTCAGGCAATAGCGTTTACGCACAAACAAAATGGCCAGACAAAACGGTACGTGTGATCGTGCCAGCCCCTCCTGGCAGTGCGCCTGACACGCAGATTCGTCTCATTGGTCAAAAACTCTCTGAGGCTTGGGGGCAACCTGTAGTCGTTGAAAATGTGGTGGGAGCCGCCGGTAACATTGGTACAGACCGCGTTGCTAAAGCCGCGCCTGATGGCTACACATTTTTGTACAACACAATCGGCCCGACTGCAGTCAATCCAACCTTGATGGCTGGAAAGATGCCTTACGATGTTGAAAAAGATCTGATCCCGGTGAGTCTCGCGACTAAAACGCCGAACTTTATTACGGTGCACCCTTCAGTGCCGGTCAATAATATGCAAGAGCTGATTGCGTTGGCGAAAAAAGATCCAAGCAGAATTCGCTATGGCACGCCAGGACCAGGCACCACACAACATCTGACCGGTGAACTGCTCAATCTGGTTGCCGGCATCAAGATGACCAGCATCCCCTACAAATCAAGCGCGCAAATGACCACTGACGGACTGGGCGGTCAGTTCGAAGTCTTAATCCATAACACCCCCGTGCTGCTGCCCTATATTCGTTCAAACGCAGTACGCGTCATCGGGATCACGAGCGATGCCCGCTCACCTGCTCAACCAGAAGTGCCGACGGTGATCGAACAGGGAATCAAAGACTTCGAAATTACCGCATGGTTTGGTTTCATGGCGCCGGCAGGCACGCCAAAAGCCATTGTTGACCAGCTATCGAAAGATGTTGCGATGGTGTTGGCAATCCCTGACGTCAACAAACGCATTTCTGAGATGGCCACAGAAGTGGTTGGCAGTACCCCTGAGGCTTATGCCGCTTTTATCAAAAGCGAAACCGCCAAATGGAAAGAAGTGATCATCAAAGCCAAGATGACACCCGATTAAGGCGACGCCCACAACCCGCGTTCATGTTGCAAACAGGTTGCGGTCACTGCACTACTTTTTGTTCACCAACTGCCGAGCTAACTCAACGCCAACGCTTTTATTGACAAACTGTAACGCGGCGACTTGCGAAAGATCCACGTCGCCCGTTCGATACAACCCCGCCTGAATCATCTGCGTATAAAAATCCTGAATCCGCTCAGCCTTCATGCTGCCAATGCCGAGCGTCTGCGCATCACCCGAATCAACAATCCCCTGCTGCTTCATCAACTCAACAGAGGCCTCGACCTCAGCGGCTGAGAGCTCTGGATTGTCTTTAACCATCAGTGCCGTCGCCGCCTGACGGTCGCCATACATAAAATTGACCCAGCCAAGAATCGAGGCATCCACAAATTTTTGCACCAGCTCTGGCTTATTTTTTAAGGTGTCGGCGCGTGTTTCAATCAAGGTGCTGTAGGTTGAAAATCCGTGATCGGCTAACAAGTGCACCACCGAATTAAACTTACCCTGCTCTTTAATATAGATAGGCTCGGCTACTGAGTAGCCCTGCTGAATCGACTTGGCGTTCGATAAAAATGGCCCCAGGTTGTAGTTGTAGGGTTTCAAGGCTTCATCTTTAAACCCGTGCGTCACCTTGAGCCACTGCCACCAGGTGAACTGCCCATCCTTTGCAATGTAAGCAGTGGGCGCATGTTTAAGCGCAGTAAAGTTTTCATAGCCTTGCCCAGGATGCGCCATCAACGCTTGCGGATCTTTCTGAAACATGGCTGCCACCGCAACAACAGGCACTTTGTTTTTAACGTTATCAAAACTATGTAATAAGTTACCGGTCATTAAAAAATCTATTCGGCCTGCGGGCAGCAGTGGTCGGTTATTGACTTGCGGCCCACCTTGAATAATTTTGACATCCAGGCCATATTTTTTATATGTACCATCTGCAAGCGCCTGATAGAAGCCACCATGCGCCGCTTGCGCTTTCCAGTTCGTCGCAAAGCTCACAGCCTGTTGCGCTTGCGCAAGCCCGGTTGTCAACAACAACAACAGCACAAACAGCTTGAATAATTTTTTACTCATCATTCAATTTCCTTTTGCCTAGCAACATAACGCTTCAAGCAGTCATCAATCCGACTGGGCGTAACGCGTTAACAGCAATGTCGATAATAGATTAAAGATAAAAAATATCAGAATACCTGTCGCAACAAGTAGTACGAGGGCTGCAAACATCTTTGGTGTTTCAGTGCGAAAGCTTGCTTCAAGAATACGCGAAGCTAACCCTGTATCACGGCCCGCAGCACCCGCAACCATTTCTGCTGTTACCGCACCGATCAAACTCAAGCCCCCAGATATTTTCACACCCGCCAAAAAATATGGCAGGGCGCAGGGCGCACGCAACAACGTCAACCGCTGCCACGGGGTTGCGCGATACAAACGAAAAAGATCAACCAAGTTTGCATCGATTGACCGTAAGCCAATGATCGTGTTCGACAAGATCGGAAAAAACGCCACAATCCAGGCGCACAACAGCAGCGCCGTCATCGTGCTCTCAACGTAAATCAATATCAACGGTGCCACCGCAACGATTGGCGTCACCTGCAGCACCACGGCCAGCGGAAAAAATGCGCGCTCTATTTGGGGCGACAACGCAAACACTGCGGCAATCAACACCCCGCCCGCACAGGCCAAACCCAAGGCGCTGAAGGTAATTTTTACCGTGAACCACCAACTCGCGGCTAAAGAGCTCCAGTTCAAGACGAGCGATTCGATCACGGCTGTTGGCGCTGGCAGTGTATAGGCTGGGATTTGCGCCCAACGGACAAGCAGCTCCCATCCCAGCAGGCAGCCTACACAGACTATCGTCGGCAACCAGATTTGTTGAAACTTCATGGCTGCAGCCCTTCGCTTGAACTCGCCGCATCAAGTGCGGCGCTGAGCGTTTTACAGTGCGTAGCGAACTGTGTGCTTTCGCGAAAACGCGCATCGCGCGGATAGGCATGGTCAACCTGCACTTCAGCAAGAATTTTTCCGGGACGAGCCCCCATCACCAAAACCCGTTGGCTTAAAAAAACAGCCTCGGCTACATTGTGTGTCACAAACATGGTCGCCATCGCTTGGTCGTGCCACCACGTTAACAAGTCAACATTCAGGCGTTGGCGAGTAATGTCGTCCAAGGCAGCGAAGGGTTCATCCATCAACAAGACCTGAGGCTGCGATACCAGAGCGCGTGCAATCGACACACGCATTTTCATCCCGCCCGACAGTTGCGCTGGGTAGCTTTGGTGAAAATTAGTCAACCCAACTCGCGCCAATACGCTGTTGATGAGCGAACGCGCCGCATCCCGCGATTGGCCCTGCAAGCGCAAGGGTAGCCACACATTGTCAAATACCGTTGCCCAAGGCAGTAATGTCGGTTCTTGAAACACAAAGGCAGTCGACCGACCTGTTTGATCTGTTTGTGCTGGCGACAAAACCGTTCCGGCCGTGGGCAAGACCAGGTTCGCAACCAACTTTAAAACTGTGCTTTTTCCACAGCCAGAGGGCCCTAACAGGGTGACAAACTCATTAGCAGCCACCTTTAGTGAAAAGCGCTCTAACGCAAGAAGCCCCGTGTCAAAACGCTTCTCGACGGCATCTAAGACAATCAACGGCGGGGCCACTGTAACCATAGAAATACGAGCCAAAAAGAAGGGGGGATCAACGCTGCGGCAAGAGTAGCATGGGCACGTCGCACGTGGCATTCGCGCAGTTTTTGGGCATAATCAAGGCGTTGCGCCAAAAAGAACATCGATAAACGCTGGTTGCACAGTCGCCTCGCGCCTGCCCGACCGTCAACAGAGACAACCACCATGCGACACTTCCGCCTGCTACTCGCCGTTATTTTGTTATCTTCCAGCGCCCTCAGCACAGTCTGCGCGCAAGACTATCCCACCAGACCGCTGCGACTCATCGTTGGGTACCCACCTGGCGGTGCCGGAGATACTGTTGCGCGCCTAATTGCGTCTAAGTATTCTGAACAGCTTAAACAACCCGTGATTGTTGAAAATAAACCGGGGGCTACCTCAACCATTGCTGCGGCGATTGCAGCAAAAGCAACTCCAGATGGGTACACCCTTTACCAATCAGCGGGTACCGAATTTACCGTTGCGCCCACTGTTCTGGGTGACAAACTGAGCTATGTTTTGCAGCGCGATTTTCGCTCGATTGGCCTGCTTGTTTTATCACCAGGGGTTTTTGTCGTCTCGAGCAATTCACCATTTCTTTCGATTCCGGCACTGGTCGCGCATGCAAAGAACAAACCGAACACATTGAATTTTGCTAATTTTGGGCCTGCCTCAACCTCTTTTATGGCAAACGAAGCACTGAAAAATGCAGCCAACATATCAATTAGCCACGTCCCCTTTAAAGGTAGTGCACCTGCTTTGATCGAATTATTTGCGCAACGCGTTGATCTGTTTGTCGACACAGTCGCCAACGCCACGCCGTTGATTCAGTCTGGACGATTACGCGCTTTAGCCGTCACGACACCGCAACGCTCACCTTTATTGCCCGAGATCCCTTCGATGGAAGAATTGGGCTTCAAGGATTTTTCGTATGGTGGCTCGATCGGCATCGTGGTTCCGGCCGGCACACCAGATGCTATCGTGAGTAAGCTACGCGCCTCGACGCAAGCCATTATGCAATCGCCCTCAGCGCAAACTCGCTTTAGCGAACTTGGCTTTATTCCAATGCAAGAACTGGGAGATCCGTATTTTGCCCGGCTGAGCGCCGAGACCGAGCGTCTGGCAAAAATCATTCGCGCCAGCAACATTACCCTAGAATAAGTTGGCTCAAACCACCGGTTAAATGCTTTATTTTGATGCTTATGCTCTATTATGGTGCATAGACGTCAGCTGAAATCGTTTCAAACACGCTAAAAATCACGGTTTCGGCGTGTCATCATTGTGTAAAAAACGTTTGTCAACAATTCCTGTCGCCAAAGTTCAGTTGGCACAAATCTTGCTTTCTTTGATCAGACCATCATCCTTGATCAACGGGAGTTCAATATGTTTACGCGCCGTACAAAAATAGCTTCTTCGCTTGCCTTAGGACTGCTCTCTTGCCTAGGCATGAGCAATGTTTCTGTTGCCCAAACTGCGGCACCCGCCGAGCCAGGTCCTATCACCGCCAACGTATCGCTTACCAGCGACTATCGCTATCGCGGGATTTCGCAGTCCAATTTGCAACCTGCCATTCAGGGCGGTTTTGACTACGCGCATCCAAGCGGTTTTTATATCGGTAACTGGAACTCTTCGATCAGCTGGATTTCAGACGCAGCCTCAGCGAGCGGCAAAAGCGCCTCTGCCCCGATCGAAATGGATTTTTATGCAGGCTATAAATACGAGTGGTCTAAAGGCTTCACCGCAGACGTTGGGGTGCTGCAATACTACTACCCCACCTCGGGCACAACGGGCTTCACGACCAATCCAAATACGACTGAACTGTATGCCGCTCAGAACTTCACCTTTGACGCCGTCACAGGCTATGTGAAATTTTCATATGCGGTCACCACGTTGTTTGGCTTTTCAAATAGCTCCGGGTCAAACTATACCGACTTAACCGTCAACTACGACACTGGCGTCTGGGGCTTAACGCTCAATGCACATGCGGGCTATCAATACATCGCAGGTACCGCGTCGGGTTCGAGCGTCTCAAACAGCAGCCTCTATAGCTACACCGACTGGAAACTTGGCGCCACCAAAGACTTCGGTAGCGGCTTAAGCCTGTCGCTCGCTTATATCAGTACCAATGCAAAAAACGGGGCCTACATCAACCCACAGGGTAAAGCGTTGGGCGGAGACGCTGTTCTCGCCACGCTCACTAAAACCTTTTAATCATCCAGGGGATTGTCGTGAAACTAATCACAGCCATCATTAAACACTTCAAGCTAGATGAAGTGCGTACTGCCCTGACCGCCGTTGGCGTGTCGGGCGTCACCGTGACCGAAGTCAAAGGCTTCGGTCGCCAAAAAGGTCATACCGAACTGTATCGCGGCGCAGAATATGTGGTCGATTTTCTGCCCAAGATCAAACTCGAAGCAGCAGTGTCTGATGAGCTGCTCGAGCAAGCTTTAGAGGCCATCGAGAAGGCCGCTCGTACGGGAAAGATTGGGGACGGAAAAATATTCGTGACTCCAATCGATCATGTGATTCGCATTCGCACCGGTGAAACCGGCGCGTCGGCACTTTAAAGAAGAGGTGTACCGTGTCAAATTGGTTAAATAAACTCTTAGCAAGCGGCCTCTTGGCTGCTGTGGTCTGCATCACTGGCATCGCCTCAACGAGCCCTGTATATGCGCAAGACGCCAAGCCCGCCGCGACAGCTGCTGCCCCAGCGGCAGAAGCAGCCGCACCCGCACCGACAGCCATTGTTCCAAACAAAGGCGATACCGCGTGGATGCTTGTTTGCACTGCCTTGGTACTACTCATGACGTTGCCAGGTTTAGCGCTTTTTTATGGTGGCCTGACTCGCAGCAAAAACGTCTTGTCGATTCTGATGCAATGCTTGGTCGTATTCTCTTTGATCATCGTGCTATGGTCGATTTATGGCTATAGCCTAGCCTTTACCGAGGGCAACGCTTTTATTGGCAAATTCGACCGCCTATTTTTAGCGGGCCTGAACCCTGAAGTTGTCGCAGCAACCTTCAGCAAAGGCGTTGCGATCCCTGAATATGTGTTCATGGTGTTCCAAGGCGTATTTGCAACCATTACCTGCTGCCTGATTGTTGGCGCTTTCGCAGAACGTGCAAAATTCTCAGCCATTTTGCTGTTTATGATTCTTTGGTTCACCTTCGCCTACTTGCCAATCGCTCACATGGTTTGGTTCTGGCCTGGCCCGGATGATGTCAAAGATGCCGCCTCACTTGAAGCAATGACCGCGAAAGCTGGCTGGTTGTTTCAAAAAGGTGTACTCGACTTCGCGGGCGGCACTGTGGTTCACATCAACGCCGCAATCGCTGGTCTGGTCGGATCCTTTGTCGTTGGAAAACGTCTTGGCTTTGGCAAAGAATCCATGAAGCCGCACAACATGGTTCATGTCATGACAGGCGCTGCCTTGCTATGGTTCGGTTGGTTTGGCTTTAACGCTGGATCAGCACTCGAGGCATATGGCACGGCGGCTCTGGCCTTTGCAAACACCTTGCTCGCAACCGCTGCAGCCGTGTTGAGCTGGACCTTCACAGAGTGGGCACTGAAAGGCAAACCTTCTGTACTAGGTGCTGCTTCGGGATGCGTGGCTGGCTTAGTTGGCATCACGCCGGCTGCTGGCTTTGTCGGTCCGATGGGTGCGCTCGCAATCGGTGCCATCGCCGGTATCGTCTGTATCTGGGGCGTCAGCGGACTCAAGAAGATGTTTGGCTCTGACGATAGTTTGGACGTGTTTGGTATTCACGGCGTTGCCGGAATTTTAGGCGCCCTGCTCACCGCTGTATTCGCCGCACCAAAACTGGGTGGCACTGGTGTGTACGACTATGTCACCAATGCGGTCACTCCTGACTATTCAATCGTTGATCAGTTCTTGATTCAAGGGCAAAGCGTCGTGGTCACGTTAATCTGGTCGGGTGTGATTGCCTATATTTCTTTCAAGATCGCAGATCTTGTCTTCGGCTTGCGCGTGCCTGAAGACCAAGAGCGTGAAGGCTTGAATATCACGTCGCACGGTGAGTCAGCGTACGAGAGTTAAAAAATCTTAGCAGTAAATTAGTTCTGGGCTTTGCAAAGGGGAAATCCGTTTCATTTAGGATTTCCCCTTTTTTTAATACTCTGCAGCACCATCGTGTGCCAGCGTTCGTTTTGCATTCTCAACCGTCGCTTGTATCGCACCCAATACCGGCTTTTTCAGTCGCTCTCTGAGTACCTCTAAAATTGATAACGTCGGCAACTGGGTACAGGCAATAAACAAACAGTCTGCCGCACCATCCCGTCCGGTCTTCTCTGCCAATTCAAGAACCTCGGTGTCCGTCACCCGATCGTATTGCTCAGTCGTTGTGAAGAAAAAACTATCCAAGGTAGAGACGCTCACCCCTTTTGCCTCTAAAAAACGAATCAAGCCATCATTGCTTGGCTTTAAATAAGGCGTCACAATCGCAGGGCGCGACACGCCCGCCCGACTCATTGCCTCGACCATGGATGATGCAGTGGTCACCGCGGGCGCACCTACGGCCCGAACCAACGCCTGTTGCATCTCTAGATCACCCTCAGGCCCTGCTAAAAAACCAGCCGTGGTACAGCCATAAATCACCATATCTGCCCCAATTTTTTGATAGGGCGCAACCGCCTTAAGCGTGTGCTCACGATACTCGGGCAAGTCACTTGCAACAATCGGCCGCATCGGGCGAGGGATCCCCACGCGATGCAGTTCGTCAATCTCTGGCCACAGCGCCCGCACCTCAGCCTCCATCGTGGTGTTTGTTGCAGGCACCACCAAAATCACTTTTAATTTTTTGTCATTCATCTGTGCACCTTGATCAGCATTCAAAGGCCGACTCATTCGTTGACCTTGGCACCCGATTCAACCACGATCGCTAACCAGCGTTTTTCTTCGCTCGCTAAAAACTTACCAAACGACTCAGGATTCACCACGGCAGGTTCACTTCCCATTTCAAGAAACCGCTTATGAATATCTGGTGCCTGCAAGATCTGATTGATTTCAACAGCGAGCCGACTCACAATCTCTGGTGAGGTTTTAGCGGGTGCCATGAACCCATACCAAGTAATTGCATCAAACCCCGGAAGACCCGACTCACTAAGCGTTGGAATATTGGGCGCGATCGGCGAACGCGCTGCACTGGTCACCGCAATCGCAGTCAATGCGCCTGTTTTAACCTGCGGCAATCCCGACACCATCGAATCGATTAACAAAGACGTATCGCCTGCGATGAGTCCGGCTAAAGCAGGCGCCGAGCCGCGATACGGTGCATGAACCATATCAATGCCTGCGGTTTTCTTCAAGAGTTCCATCATCAAATGCGTTGATAAGCCAGCTCCTGCACTCGCATAAACAAGTGTGCCAGGCTTTTGTTTTGCCAACGCCACAATGTCGGCTACTGTTTTTACACCAAGCTTAGGATTGGCGAGCAAAAGTGCCGGTGCGGTACTAATCAGCCCGATTGGCACAAAATCTTGGCGAAGATCATAGCCAGGATTTGCATAGAAGCGCATATTGATCACTTGCGCGGGCGTCATCAAGAGCACCGTGTAGCCATCGCCTTCAGCCTGAGCCGCCGCACGCGTACCAATATTACCGCCCGCCCCAGGTTTATTTTCAACAACAAAGGTTTGCCCGAGTCGTTCTCCTAACTTCTGAGCGATGATGCGCGCTTGAATATCCGTTGGGCCACCAGGAGGAAAAGGCACCACAATCCGCACCGAGCGCTCTGGATACGCTGACCACGCAGATGACATACAAAGTGCCAGCATCAAGGCACTGAAGCAATTCAATATCTTTCGCATCGCTGACCCCTTAGACTGAAGACACTGACTGGGTGCTTGCATGTTCTGCTGCGAGATAGCCAAACACAATGCCCGCACCAATTGACGACCCACCTTGATAACCCACGCCCAGAAAGGTCGGAGCTGCGGCGTTACCGCAGGCATACAGCCCTTCAATGACACGCCCATCGGCACCAACCACTCTCGCATGGGGATCAGTGAGAAGCCCCGCGCTACAAACGCCGCCCATTTTCAAAGGCAACGCATAAAACGGCGCGGTTTGAACAGGTGCGAGCTGTGGATTCAATTTCAATTCTTTGTCGCCAGCGTTATTACGCGAAAAAGCAGAACGCCCACGACCGAAGACACTATCCTGGCCCTGCGCCACATCGACATTGAACTGCGTGATCGTCTTAACTAACCCAGCTGGGTCAATACCAATTTTTTCGGCTAGGCCAATCAGCGTATCGGCACGCGCAATATCTGGGTGCACCGGTTGCCCAGGCATCGCATCCATCACCGGATAACGTTGACGAAATTGATCATCAAAAATCATGAATGCAGGTAGATTTAAAAATTTTCGATTTCGACGGTCATATTGCTGAAACGCCATCACCATATCTTGAAATTGCGTCTCGTCGCCGAACCGCTCGCCACGTTGATTTACCGCGATCGCACCCGGCATCGGCAGCCCTCTTAAGCCAACCGAAAAGAATGCCTCAGGTCGGCCGGGCACACCCGTACCAATGAATAATGAATTGTTAATACCGATACGCGCAACGCTTGCGCCGATTTGTGTGCCGAAGGTGAGTGCATCCCCTGTATTTTGCGGGCCAAAGGGATTCATCCATTCAGGAAAGCCCTCAAACCGCTGCACGAGCTCAACGTTACCCTCATATCCTCCGGTCGCAAGAATCACGCCTCGCCTTGCCTGCAGTACCGTGCCGTCCGCTTTTTCTACACCGACCACTCGGTGATCTTGCGTCACAAGTCCCTTAGTTTGCACGCCAAGCAAGATTTGCACGCGCCCTTGCTTCAGCATTTGAGCAACAAATTGACCAACCAAGGCCTCACCACAACTCAGCACACCGTCACGCACGCGCTGTTCAAGTTCAGCGAGCGGCCAATTACGACGATTCGCAAAACCGCCCCAACCAACGCTATCACTCCAGGCAACGCCTTGCACATTGTGATTGCTGCGTCGAATTGAATCAGAAAAATCTCCAAGATCTTTGCGCCTAATCGATTTAGGCTCAACCATGCGACGCCCGTCTCCACAGCTGTGTGGGCCACTGGGATAAAAATAGTCAGGCAAGCCTAAGGCCAATTGCAAACCCACGCCCATGTCAACAAACGCATCCAACACACGTCTGCCTTCGCGGATATAGGCCTCTAGATTTTCTGGCACCTCTTGCCCGCCCGCCACAAATTTGGCGTACGTCAGTGCCGACTCAAAATCGTCTGCAAGTGCCTGTGCCTGTGCCATGCTGTTATTGGCGATCCAAAAGGTGCCCAGCGAATCAGCCGTACCGCCACCCAGCAGGTGATCTTTTTCAACCAAGGCCACGCTCAATCCTAGGCTTGACGCTGCTAACGCAGCCGCACAGCCCGCACCACCTGAACCCAGTACGATTACATCAAATGTCTCTTTGGCACTCATGTGTTTGACCTTTTCGAGCATTACATTTTTAAATTCATGGCTCGGGCCAACGCCGTGAAATCCTCAATTTCTTCTTTAATAATTGCATTGAACTGTGTCGGTCCAATCGCAGCAGGTTCGCCCGCCTGAGCCAGTAATTTTTCACGGTTCGCCGGAACCAAAATAATCTCTTGGATCGCATCGTTAATTTGCGCGATCACATTCGGCGGTGTGCCTGATGGCGCCAACATCCCAATCCAGCTGTCGCCCCGTACTTTTGGATAGCCTTGCTCGGCAAACGTTGGGATATCTGGAAACTGAATCGAGCGCTGGTCACCAATAATCCCCAGCGGACGTAAACGACCCGCCTGAATCATCGGCACAGCCGTACTGCTGACCGCCGCATTGAGATCCGTTTGCTGGCTTAAGATCGCCTGCAGCGAAGCCGCGCCGCCTAAATAAGGAATATGTTCAAGACGCACACCAGCCGCTTGCTCAAACATCGCTGCCATCATGTGCGTTGTTGTGCCGTTGCCCGCGGTTGAATAGGTGTACTTGCCCGGTTCTTTTTTCGCGAGCACAGCAAGTTCATTCAAATTTTTTTGCAGGAAAATCAGGTCGCACTACCAACATATTGGGCGAGCGCACGATCAAACTAATGCCGGTTAAATCCTTGATCGGATCAAAAGGTAACGCGCTCATCAAGGCAGCGGTGATGGGATACGCACCAATCGTGACCAACAACGTGTAACCATCGGGCGCCGCTTTTGCCACGGCATTTGCACCGATTGTTCCGACGGCACCACCTCGATTAACAATGAGTACTGGCTGCCCTAGTCGCACACGCAGCGGCTCAGAAATCAAACGCGCGACCGTATCGACCGAGCCACCCGGTGGCCAGGCCACAATGAATGTGATTGGACGCGCTGGGTAATTTTTTTCTTGTGCCCAAACTCCTGACATGTTCAGGCCCAGCACTCCTAAACAAACGTACATCACATATTTAAATTGCCACATTCTTGGCCTCTGGACGGTTTACCACTTGTACGCCAGTCGCGTACCTTCATCAATTGCCCGCATTGCATCTAACTCTGTTGCAACGCGCGCACCACCGATCAAATTTAGATGCGTCACGTTTCCGGTCAATTGCGTTGCTAGCGCTTGCTCAGACTCTTGGCCCGCGCACAACACAATCGTATCGACCTCTAACAGATGAGGCTCTCCGTTGACGCTGTAGTGTAGGCCTTGATGATCGATTTTTTCGTACGTGCAACCTGATACTGCCGTCACACCCCGTTTGGTCAGCTTAGTGCGATGAATCCAACCTGTACTCTTGCCTAGACGTGCGCCTGGTTTTTTTGTGCCTCGCTGCAACATGACCACTTTGCGCTGTGCACCTTCCGCGACCGGCGCCTGTAAGCCACCGGCGGACTGAATGGTTGGATCAACACCCCATATCTTCAAAAACTCTGCGGCGGTTTGAACACCCGCTTGAGTCGAAGTCAGTAATTCAGCCACGTCATGACCAATGCCTCCGGTGCCAATGATTGCAACCCGCTCACCCACCTGGACTCGGCCCAAGATCACATCGGAATAACTCACGACCTTCACATGCTCAATCCCCTCAATCAATGGCGTTCGCGGTTTAATTCCGGTGGCAACCACGACTTGATCAAAGCCTTGCGTCATCAGCCACGCAGACTCAACGCGTCGATTGAGATGAACCTGTACGCCCGTCGTACTCAAGCGCTTGCTGAAATAACGGACCAACTCAGCAAACTCTTCTTCTTTACCGGGTATGCGTCGCGCCAAATTCAATTGCCCGCCGACCTCACTGCTCGCTTCAAACAACTGCACCTGATGACCACGCTCAGCCGCCGTAATCGCACAGGCCAAGCCAGCAGGCCCCGCTCCAATCACTGCAACCTTCAACTTATGTTGCGGCGCGGCCTCTGTGAACTCGGTCTCATGGCATGCCTGAGGATTCACTAAGCATGAAGCAATTCGATCGGTGAAAATATGATCTAAGCAGGCTTGGTTACAACCAATGCAAGTGTTGATTTCATCGGTTCGTCCAGTTGCCGCTTTAATGACAAAATCTGGATCAGCCAAAAATGCGCGTGCAAGCGAAACCAAATCTGCCTGCCCTTGCGCAAGAATATCTTCTGCAACCGAGGGCATATTGATTCGATTAGAAGCAACGACCGGTATCGATACCGCCTTTTTGATTCGAGCGGCTGCAAAAGCAAAGGCTGCACGAGGCACACTGGTCGCGATGGTCGGTACTACTGACTCGTGCCAGCCAATCCCCGTGTTCAGTACATCTGCACCGGCCTGCTCAAGCGCCTGTGCGAGCCGATCGATTTCATCACCTGACAAACCACCTTCAACCAGATCAATCGCAGAAATCCGATACATGATCAAGAGGCTTGGACCGACACGCTCACGCGTACGACGTACGACTTCTACCGGAAACCGAATTCGATTTTCGAGCGATCCGCCCCACTCGTCTTCACGCTTGTTGGTGCGCAACGCAGTGAACTGCGTCATCAGATAGCCTTCAGATCCCATCACTTCAACACCGTCATAACCAGCTTGCTGTGCAAGTACCGCACAGTTCACAAAGTCTTCAATGGTCTGTTCAATTTGCTCAGGCGTAAACGCACGCGGCTGCCGCGGGTTAATCACGGATCGCACCGCACTGGGTCCAATAATTTCGTCGTGCTTGGCATAAATGCCCGTGTGCAAAATCTGCAAGGCAATTTTTGAGCCCGCGGCATGCACTGCCTGAACGATTGGAATGTGCTGGTCAAGTTGCGTTGCTGAGTCTAGTACCCAAGCACCCTGCTCAACACGACCATCAAAATTTGGCGACACGCCCCCCGTCACCACAAGGCCTACGCCACCACGCGCACGTGCGGCATAAAAAGCAGCCAGTCGCTGCACGCCATCAGGCTCATTTTCAAGTCGCGTATGTAAAGAACCCATGATGACGCGATTGGGTAAAGTATGCGCACCCACCTTTAAGGGCGACAACATAAGTGGATACAGTGACTGTGCTATTTGAGACATGAGACGATTGCTCTACTTTTTAATATTGAACGTTGATTGAACAAACTTTAGTCGACCAATGGGATCCCAAGGTCTCGAATCAAGCTGCGAAACTGATCACGCTGATTTTTTACAAATATTGCCATTGGCTCAAGCGCCATCGCACGATAAGAAAGCCCCGCTTGCGCAAGTTGTTTTTGTACCTCAGCGTCCACGAGCGCCCGATCGAACGACTGATGTAAAACCTTAACGACCTCTGGATTCATTTCGGCAGGACCAAAAATACCAAGCCACCCACCGGCAGGCGAGAACGGAAACTCTGGATAGCCGCTTTCTGTCATTGTTGCCACCTCAGGCAACAAAGGGGTTCGCTGCGGCAAGGTCGTCACTAACACCTTCAAGCGACCTTCTTTTGCCTGCATCAATGGTGCAGTCGTTGCGAACATCGCCTGCACGCGTCCTGACAATAAATCAGCCGTCGCGGCGGTTTCGCCCTTATACGCGACCTGAACGACATCAAGATTCAAGCTCTTTTTTAAATAGGCAAAGGTCAACAACCCTTGGTTATTACCCGTCGCATAATTGATCTTGCCGGGATTCGCATGCGCGTAAGCAACAAATTCCTTTAAGTTTTTAACGGGCAACTCTGGGTGCACATATAAGAAAAACGAAAAATCAACCACCCCAGCAATCGGCGTAAATTGAGTGCCCGGATCGAAGGGTGGCGTGCGCCTGAGTGCTGGAACAACGATCATCGAACCCGCACCGCCAAACATGATGCGGTAGCCATCGGGCGTCGATTTCATGACGTCCAATGAACCGATCATGCCCTCGGCACCCGCCTTATTTTCAACGATAACCTGCTGGCCAAGATCCTTCCCAACCAAACGCGCCATCGTACGCGCAATCGCATCCGAACTGCCCCCCGCCTGATAGGGCACGACTAGCGTAATCGGTTTGACCGGAAAACTTTGACCGTAAATTGAGGGAGCGAACCCCAGCGCTAAAAACGCAAAGGCTCGCCCAATTATTTTTACAAGACGAGGCAATCTATCTTTTAATGCAATAGCGCTCATATCAGAACCCTGGCAAAAAACTGTTGTAGAAATTGCTTTTTATTTTTTTGGTTTCTTTGCTGTTTTTTTAGCAGGTACCTCATCCAATCTTGAAACGTCGATGCCTTCTTCTTTCAGTACGCGTCGCGCAATTGCAAAGGCATCGCGACCGATTGGCACCCCGCAGTACATCCCAATATGTAGCAGGATTTCACGCAGTTGAATAAGCGGTACTTTTGTGCGCGTCAAAGCAATTCGAAAATGCAATTCAAACTCTTCCATACGGCCCAAGCCTGCCAACATCGACAGATTAATGAGGCTGAGTTGTTGATGACTCAAAATACCACGCGCCCAGGTTCGGCCCCAGAGTTGATTGTTTAGGTACTCTTGCCACTCGTGATCAAACGCGTTTTTTTCTTTCAACATTCCGTCGACATAATGGTCACCAATGATGGCTCGACGCGATACATCACCGACTTTTGCAAACCCTGAATCATTTTTTTTAGCAATTTTTGTGCCCATCATGATCTCTCTTTTATGAAGCAGACTGTCCCGATCCTTCGGATTGGGCGCCACGCTTTAAACATGTTTCTTTTGAAGGTCTGGGTGCACGCGATCTAAATAGACTCTACCCGCGCAACACGATGTCTCACTATTTTTCCCTTATTATGGCGATCGAACGCCCTTGCGTCTAGCGGGAAATGCTAACAGTTGATGATTTCCTGCTAACCTTAATCTATAACAAACAATATAAATCCAGTATCAGGAGACTGCTTTGATGCTGCCGGTCAGGTTCAAGACTTTTCAAATGCTATTACGTTCGTGCATTTTTGCGCTTGCTGGTGTCTCGTTCGTGCTGAGCGTTCCCAGCGTGGCGGCATGGCCCGATAAGCCAATCACAATCATTGTCGGCGCTGCGCCCGGAGGCACAGGCGATCAGGCAGTACGCATCATCAGCGAAAAGTTGGGTGCAGAATTAGGTACCACGGTCGTCGTTGAAAACAAGGCTGGCGCAGGCGGCATCCTGGGTTCACAGCATGTGGCGCGGGCAGCGCCCGACGGTTACACGTTGATGATGGCCAATATCGGCTCACATGCGATCAACTACAGCCTGTATAAAAAACTACCGTACCAGCCTGATGATTTCAGCGCGATTACGCTCGTCATCTCCAATCCAAATATTCTGGTGGTCAATAGCAGCACGCCTTTCATGACCGTGCAGCAGCTCGTCGCGGCAATCAAAAAAGATCCCACGCCGTACTCGTTTGGATCTGCGGGGGCCGGGCAATCGCCACATCTTTCCGGCGAAATGTTTATGCAGCGGGTGGGCATACAGGTGCCGCATATCCCCTATAAAGGCGCAGGCCCGGCAACCGGGGCGTTGTTAGGCAATCAGTTCACCTTCATGATTGCGACGGCCCCGAGCGTGATGGCACAAATTAAGGGGGGCAAGCTGCGCGCGTTGGCCGTCACAAGCGATGTTCGCGCACCCGAGTTACCCGAGGTCCCGACGATGGCCGAAGCGGGCGTGCCCAATATGCTGGTGACCGCTTGGTTCGGTTTGTTTGCCCCGACGACGACACCCCAACCCATCATCGACCGCCTGCAACAGGCCACCTCGAAGGTCTTACAAACATCCGACATTCAAAAGCGCTTTAAGGAAATGGGCGGTATCCCGGGTGGTAACAGTCCAACTGAATTTAACGCCTTTGTTCAAACAGAGATTGCCAACTGGCGACAGACTGTTCAAGCCGCCAAGCTCACGCAAGAGTAATCAGGAGAGCACAGTGATTCAACTGAAAGAATTAATGGTCATTGGTTTAACGCTGGGTCTTGCACCTGTGGTCTCGAGCGCACAAAATTATCCGAACAAGCCGATCACTTTTTATGTCTCTTATGGCGCCGGCGCGACAACCGACATCACTGCGCGTGCCCTTGCCCGCGCAGCCGAGGGCATCCTGGGCGTACCAATTGCCGTCGACAATAAGGGAGGCGGAGGAGGTACGGTCGCTGCAGGCATGCTCGTATCCAAAAAGCCGGATGGCTACACGGTATTGATCGGCGCCACCTCGGCGATCACGACTCGACCCGCACTCATGAAGGTGAGCTACAAACCTTCTGACATTGTGGGCGTCGTGCAATACAGTTATTTTCATAATGGATCTGTGGTCATCCCTGCTGACAGCCCCTGGAAAACAATCGAAGACTTTATTGAATACGCCAAAAAAAATCCCGGCATGTCGTACGCCACAGCAGGTGGCGGTGGCGTGGCAACGACCTCTCAACAAATGGGGGTCGAAGCGCTTAAACGATGCAAAGGGCTTGACTTCAAGCATGTGCCCACCAAAGGGGGCACTGAAGCCAACACCATGCTAATGGGTAAGCATGTGAATTTCACGTCAGGTTCAGGTTCCCACAACCCTTTAGTTGTGGATGGGGTCTTTCGCCAGCTGGTTTTATTTCAAAGTGTGCGCGACGAGAACTTTCCGGATGTCCGTACATTGAAAGAAATTGGTTGCGACTGGGCAAACCCTCCGCATAGCGGCATGATTGCGACCGTTCGGGCAGGCACGCCCCCTGCCATTCTCAAAAAACTTGAAGACACTTTCATGAAAATCGCTCAATCCGACGAGTTTAGGGCCATGCTGAAGCAAAACTATCTTCCTTTTGAGCTGAAAGATAGCAAAACCCTCAATCGCGACCTTGCCTTTGAAACAGCTTGGTATAAAGATTACTTCACCAAAACGGGTGATCTAAAATAAACTAAGTAAACATTTAAAAATGTCTTTTCGCACGATACGGGTCTATGCCTATAATTAGCCCACCTCGAAGGGCCAGTTGTTAGTTGGCTCTCATGCGCGACAGGCAAGGTTCTCATTCAATCAATCACTCAAGTCAGACGTATTCAAGGAGATCAGTATGGGTAAAAACATTCAACTTAAAGCCTCAGATGGCCATCAATTCGACGCCTACGTTGCAGAGCCAAGCGGCAAGCCACGCGGCTTAGTCATCGTTGCGCCTGAAATTTTCGGCGTCAACAGCCACATTCGTTCAGTTGCTGATGGCTTCGCCGCTGATGGCTACCTGGCTATTGCTCCCGCATTTTTTGATCGCGCGCAAACCAAATACGAATCAGGCTACACACAACCCGAGATCGGCGCTGGCGTCGAGATTATGAAAAAAGTCAGCTTTGACGACACACTGCTTGACGTCAAGGCCGCGATGGAACACGGTAAAGCTGCAGGCAAAGTGGGTATTGTGGGTTACTGCTGGGGCGGCGTGATTGCCTGGCTGGCATCAGGTCGTGTCGATGGTTTGGCCTGCTCTGTGCCTTACTACGGCGGTGCAATTCCTAACTTCTTGAAAGAAACACCAAAGTGCCCGGTGATGTTTCAGTTCGGCGAAACCGATCATTCGATTACGCTTGAGCAAGCCAAAGTCGTGGCTGCCGCCTATCCAAAAGAAACCAGCTACTTCTACCCCGCTGGCCATGGCTTTAACTGCGATCAACGTGGTTCGTATGACGCACCTTCAGCCAAATTAGCACGCGAGCGCACCATCGAAATGTTTAGAAAATACATCGGCTAAGTCAGTCTGGCCAATGTAAAAAAGGGATTGCCTAGGCAATCCCTTTTTTTATCACAAACCCCGCGCGCTGCAAGCAGCACGCAAGACGCTCTGACTTACTTCTTTTTGCCCGAGCTCAAACCGGGAATATCGCTGACATGCGCCACTTGATCCAGTGCCATGAATGCATCAAATAATTTCAAGGCTGACACTTCTAAATGCCCTACGCGTGCACAGTCGTCAAATTTTGCCCAGAGTTGCGCGCGACTTAAAGGCGAATCTGGCCCGCCACGCACGGTGACCACTTCTTTACTTTGCAAGGTTTGACCATTTTTCAGTTTGACTGTGACTTGATCAAACGGTGAGTAGCCCGGCATATTAGGGTGCTCTGCATCGTCCGCTTGTACGCTGATTTTGCGCATTAAATCTTGCACGTCTTTACGAATCACAAAATCATCAACCAACTCAGTCAAGCCAGCACGCCCTGCCACCACGCATGAAGCCATCGCGAACTCCATACTGAACTTGGCTTCGAGGCCTGTTTGCGGTTGGTGGTTACGCAAAACTTTTGTATTGCGCCGACTGGTGATCGCAGTAATGCTTTCGATCTGATCCGCCGTAACAGGCGTTTCAGTCACGAGATCTAACATGCCATCGAGGGCGCGATGCGTACAAAAGCATAAGGGATATTTCTTAACCGACAGCTTTGTCACTGCAAGCTTCCACACCTTACCTGCCTCAACCGCAGACGTCGCATCGAAGCGCGCATTCGGAGACACCGCAGATAAGAATCCTTGTGGATGCTCTAGTGCATCTAACGAAGAGGTAAAGCCCGCTTTCACTAACCGTGCAGCCAACACGCCAGACTGTGCCGAACGACCTGCATGAAACGGCTTGGTCATCGTGCCAAAATTGGCCATAATGCCAGCGCTTTGCGAGGCACCCAGCGCAATCGCCATCGTGCACTGCTCTGCGTTGAGTTTGTTCAGCGACGCGCAGGCGGCTGCCGAAGCAATGGCACCCAAAATCCCTGTGGGATGCCAGCCCTTGGTGTGATAGTGATCAGGATCACGACGCGCCAGTTCGGCCCAAACCTCATAGCCTGCGGCATAAGCCGTGACCATCTCTTTACCTGTTGAGCCCAAGGCCTGCGCTTCAGCGATAATGGCCGGCACCAAAATTGTACTGGGATGGCCCTTGATCGCGACGTCATCAAAGTCTAGCGCGTGTGCCGCGACGCCATTGATCCACGCCGCATCAGACGCACTCGCCGTCTGCGCACCAAACATCAGTGTTGACGTACCGGCGGGTGGTGCAAGCACTTCTTTCAAAATCTTAGTCGGCGGCTCGTCACGACCCGCAAGCATCACGCCCACGCAATCCGCGAAACCCATATGGATCACTTCGATTGCGGCCTTCGGGATTTTGTCGTAAGTCAACCCAGCGACAAAAGCGCCAAGTTCACGGGTAAGGTCGGTCATGATTATTCTCCGGATCAGGCCTTGTCAGCCATTGACTCTTTAACTTTCTGACGCAGCTTGTTCAACGAGCCACCCATCTTGATCGAACCCGGCAGAGGATGACCCACCACCTGCTCAGCAAGCAAGGCCGACTCAATCAATTTTTCAAGATCAATGCCCGTTTCAATGCCCATCTCGTGACACATGAAAACCAAGTCTTCTGTACACACGTTACCTGACGCACCTGAGTGCGAGGCAAAGGGACAGCCGCCCAAACCAGCAACAGCCGCATCAAAAATCTGTACGCCCATTTGCATACCGGCATACGCATTCGCAATACCCATACCGCGCGTATCATGCAGATGCAATGACAGAGCAAGGTCGGGGTACTTGTTGCGTACGGCACCCACCACTTTACGGATTGAGCCAGGTGTCGCCCAAGCCATCGTATCGGCTAAAGAAAGCGTTTCAATTTTGATCCCGTGCTGGTCACCGATGTCATGAAATGTCTTGATCAGCTCAAGCACGCGATCGGTTGAAATATCACCTTCAAAGTTACAACCAAAGGCCGCCATGATGCTGGCACGATTCACTGGCACGTTGTAATGCTTGAACATACCAATCATCGAATGTACGGCCTCAATGTTTTGAGCCAAGGTACGCTTTTGATTACGTAGCAAAAATTTCTCTGAGGCCGTTAACGACAACGAGCCGCGAATATCCAGTTTTTGCGTGGCAATCGCGCGCTCAAGACCTTTGTCATTAAGCCATAGACCGGTATAACGCACGCCAGGCTTTCGCTTAAAGCCAGCAACAATTTCAGGGGCATCGGCCATCTGGGGCACGGCCTGAGGGCTCACAAACGAGGTGACCTGAATTTGCTCTAGACCCGTTTCTGACAAGCTATCGATCAAGTCGATTTTGCGTTGCGTCGGAATGGGACCTTTTTCAATCTGCATGCCCTCACGGGGACCTTCTTCGAGAATACGTACGCGTTTCGGCATATCTGACATGATTGTCTCCTGTTGTCTCTTGAATAAGAATAATTAAATAATGCTAGTTAATGCGAGTGCGGCTTGAAGAGCAGGTTAATCCTATGGCGAATCTTATGTCAACGTTCGTACCACATAGCGAAATATGCCGTCGGTTGACAAGGGTGAGGCTAAGACCTAGGATTGCTACAAACACGGAGCTGAGCAAACCGACACTCGACGATCGCACACAAAATGGTGCGCCGCACAGAGAATTTAAGCTCAGATAAAAATAAGGAGACACCTTGAACGCAGAACGCGTCGGCAGCCTGTTTTGGCTTGTTTTTGGCGCAGCCGCCGTTTATGGCTCGCTTGAACTTGGCATCGGAACAATGGGTGCACCCGGCTCAGGCTTTCTAACCTGCGTCGCTGGCAGCTTTGTTTCCCTGATGGCTCTAATGTTATTTATTCAGTCCTTCAAAGGCGATCCGGCCGCACAAACTCGGGTGGCCGACTTATGGGCGGGCTGCAATTGGTGGCGTGCCGTGGCAATCTCGGCGCTCATCATCCTGTTTATCTTGGCCTTCGAGACGCTCGGTTTCTTTTTATGTAGCTTTATTTTGCTGCTGATCATCATGCGTTGGCTTGAGGGCCTGAGTTGGAAAACGTCAATCCTCGTGCCTGTCATCGCAATTGGGTGCACCTATGTCCTTTTCAAAACCATTCTAAAAATCTCGCTTCCCGCGGGCATTTTTGGCTTCTGAGGCTCGCAATTCGCCATGGATTTAGCAGATAACCTCATCACCGGCTTCTCAGTCGCCTTGCAAGCGCACAATATTTTCTTTTGCTTCGTCGGAGTATTGATCGGTACCCTGATCGGTGTACTTCCAGGTATTGGGCCCGTTGGCGCGATGTCGATTTTGTTGCCCGTGACCTTTGGCATTTCACCGGTGACCGCCATCATTATGCTGTCAGGGATTTACTATGGCGCGCAGTACGGAGGGTCGACCACCTCGATTCTCGTCGGGATACCGGGCGAAGCCGCCTCGGTGGTGACGATGCTTGACGGCCATCAAATGGCGTTGCAAGGGCGTGCCGGACCCGCGCTGGGCATTGCGGCCTTCGGCTCCTTTATCGCAGGCACGCTTGGCATTATCGGGCTCATGCTGCTGGCACCGCCCCTAGCCTCGATCGCCTTGAAGTTTGGGCCGCCGGAGTATTTTGCGCTCATGATTATGGGCTTGGTAATCTTGACCTATCTCGCGCAGAAATCAATGGCGAAGTCGCTCATGATGGCCGGTGTCGGCGTACTCGCTGGGGTTGTTGGGCTCGACACCATGACAGGACTGCCAAGATTTACCTTCGGCATGTCTGACCTGCTTGACGGCATTGGTATCGCCCCGCTCGCGATGGGCTTATTCGGTGTTTCTGAAATTTTATTAAATGTCGAAAAAACCATTAAGCAAAGTGTTGTGGTCAGCCAGGTCAAAAACTTGCTACCCAGCCGACAAGACTGGAAAGAATCCTTCGCGCCCATCATGCGTGGATCGTTTTCAGGATTCTTGTTAGGTATCTTGCCTGGCGGCGGTGCAGTGCTTGCCTCGTTTATTTCGTACGGCACAGAGAAGCGTCTTTCAAAAACGCCCGAAAAATTTGGTCATGGCGCAATCGCAGGCGTCGCGGGCCCAGAAGCGGCAAATAACGCGGCCGCACAAGCCGCATTTATTCCTTTGCTGACACTCGGGATCCCTGCTAACGCGGTGATGGGGATTTTGCTCGGAGCGCTGATGATTCATGGCATCACGCCGGGCCCACTGATGATTCAAAAGAACCCTGAGCTCTTTTGGGGCACAGTGACCAGCATGTATCTGGGCAACGCTATGTTGCTGGTGCTAAATCTGCCGTTGATTGGCCTTTGGGTGCGCTTATTGCGCGTGCGCTACGCCGTATTGTTTCCGCTGATTTTATTTATTGCGCTGATTGGTGCGTATGTGATTAACGGCAGCGAAATGGATCTTTATCTGATGCTGTTCTTTGGCGTTGTGGGTTATTTGATGCGTAAGTTCGATTATGAACCTGCGCCATTAATCCTAGCCTACGTCTTAAGCCCAATCCTTGAAGACTCTCTGCGTCAGTCTTTGATTATTTCGAGCGGCAGTATGGGGATTTTTGTGAGTCGACCCATTGCTGCGGGCTTTCTGTTTATCTCGGCGTTGCTGCTGATTAGTGCAGTACTGCCTGCAATCCGTAAAAAACGCAGTGCGTTAGTCGCCTCGGCAGAAGACAACGCGTAGCACACATTGAATTTAAGGACAGCGATGAAACTTGGTAACCATTTAAAACTGAGCGCACTTTGCTTGATGCTGAGCAGTGGTTTAATCGCAAGCGGTTCGATCCAGGCGAAGTACCCCGACAAACCTATCACCATGTATATTGCCTTTGCGGCTGGCGGCACGACCGACATCACGGGCCGCGCCTTAGCGCAAGGCATTGAAAAAATACTGGGCGTGCCTGTTGCGATTGAGAATAAAGGCGGCGGCGGCGCCACCGTCGCAAATGGCTTACTCGCCAGCAAAAAACCTGATGGTTACACCTTACTGGTCTCGTCGGTTGGGTCTATCACCATGCGACCGTTGCTTGTCAAGCTCGCTTATAACGCTCAAAGTTTTCGTCCACTCATGCAATACAGCTATTACATCGGCGGGCTTGTCGTGAACGCCGACTCGCCTATCAAAACGGTAGACCAATTCGTTGAATACGCAAAGAAAAACCCTGGGCTGACTTACTCGTCCAGCGGGCCACATACACAACAACAAATCGGTGTCGAATCCTTTGGGCGCTGCAAGGGCTTAGTCTTTAAACACATGCCTACGAAAGGTGGCTCGACCGCCAACACAGCACTCATGGGTAAGCACGTAGATTTTGTTGCGGGCTCGGGGTCGCATATCCCGTTAGTTGAACAAGGTCAGTTTCGCGAATTGGTCACCTTTCACGTTGACGAACGTGACCCTAACCGTCCAGACATCCCTGTGATGAAAGATATCGGCTGCCCACCCACCAACCCACCCAGCGGGATGATTGTGGTTGCGCCCGCGGGCTTGCCTAACGATATCGCAGCCACCTTAGAAGCAGCGCTGAAGCAGGTGGCCGAGTCTCCTGAATTTAAACAACTGCTCGTCAAATATAACTTGCCCTATGCCTATGAAGATGGTGCGACTGTCGCGAGCAAGTTTCCTGCTGAAATCGAGTGGTACACCCAGTACTTTAAAGAGGTCGGTTTATTAAAGTAGTCGTAGTCGTTGAACAAAAAAATGATTGATCAAATGGATAATAAAATGAGTCAAAGAAATACATTACCCACCACTTGGGATGCTGTCGCTGATGTTGTTGTGGTTGGGTTTGGCGGCGCTGGTGCGGCCACCGCGATCACCGCGGTTGAGGCAGGCGCTTCGGTGATCTTGCTAGACAAGGCCCCCCAGGGGCAAGAGGGGGGCAACACGCGGGTCGCAGCGCAGGGATATCTCAATACCTCATCGACCGAAGCTGCGATCACGTACTTCAATGCGCTAGCAGGCCCCTACAAAGTTCCACAGGACATGGTCGAAGTGTGGGCCGACGAAATGTGTAAAAACAATGATTGGCTAAGCTCGATCGGCGGTGATCCGCAAGAGCATCAGTTTCAACCCGCTGGCATTGAGTTTCCAGACTTGCCAGGCGCTGAGTGTGTACATAAATACCACCATGGCGATATTCTGGGTTATTCAAAAACCTGGGAAATGCTTGAGCAAGCGGTGCGCGCACGCGCCATCGAAGTACGCTACGAATGTCCGGGGCAACGCTTACTGCAAGACCCCCTGACGCAAGAGATTGTTGGTGTGGTTGCGTTGCAAAACGGAAAACCGGTCAACATCAAAGCCAAGAAAGCCGTTGTACTTACCTGTGGTGGTTTTGAAAACAATCAAGAGATGATCCGCAACTATCTAACCGGTATGCCTTACTGCTATACCTCGGGCAGCCCGTTTAACGAGGGTGATGGCGTGCGCATGGCGATGGAAGTTGGTGCCGACCTCTGGCACATGAACAATTTTGCGGGCCCCTCAATGGCACTTAAAGTGGCCGAATTTCCAACGACTTTTTCAATGATGGCGTTACATTTTTCGCATGAACCCGTTGGCGGTATGGTGGTGGTGGGCCCGGATGGCAAACGCTTTACCGACGAAAAATATAAAACGCGTCATGGCAAAGTTGAGCAAAGCGGTAAGTGGCAAGCCTTGCGCACGCCCTGCCCGATGCATATGATTTTTGATCAAACCATGCTTGATGGCGGCCCGATCTATGACGGCAAGCCTACGCACGGTTGGACTCAAATCATGAGTGGCTATACCTGGAGTACAGACAACCGCGTTGAACTCGCGAAAGGTTGGATTAAATCGGCCCCGACACTCGCGGCACTGGCAACGTTACTGAAGTTGCCGGCGGGTAGCTTAGACCAGACCGTGGCTCGCTGGAACGCCCATTGCACGGCGGGCGCGGATTCGGACTTTGGTCGCAGCAAGATGCTCGCACCGTTTGGTGCGGGTCCGTACTATGCCGTTGAGCTCTCGCCCTCGATGCTGAACACGCAAGGTGGCCCGCGGCGCAACAAGCATGCACAAATCGTGCGGCCCGATGGCACGCCGATCCCACGTTTGTATAGTGCCGGTGAGTTAGGCTCAATGTATAGCTATCTCTATCAAGGCACCGGCAACATTGGCGAATGCTTTGCGTTTGGCCGCATCGCAGCTCGCAATGCTGTGGCTGAAAAAGCGTTAACGTAAGCCTTAATTGCCACAGACCAAAAAAATACGCCTCGTTTAAAACGAGGCGTATTTTTTATTGCCAAACTATGGTTGCACTGATTACTTTTTATACTTACCAGTCAACTGGGGTGTATGAGCACCTGGCAATTTTGCATCCGCATGCTCAAGACGCGTCTGGCGGCTCCAGGTGCGCTTGAGATCATCACGAATGTTAAAGGCTAAACGCCCTAAACCTTCGCACTCAAGCTCAACCTTATCCCCATCCATAAACGCGTTCAAGCCACGATGATTGGTGCCTGTGGCGACGATATCACCGGGCTCGAGTGTGTGAATTGAACTCACCCATTCGATACAACGCGGAATATTATGCGCCATATCATCCGTATTAAAGTTTTGCATCAGTTTGCCATTGTTCCATAGGCGAATCTGCAGTTTTTGTGGATTGGGGATTTCATCAGCGGTCACGATGTATGGTCCGATCGGTGCAAAGGTATCGCGCGATTTCATTTGAAAAAACACGTTACCTTCTGGCCCCAAGCCGCGCGCTGAACCGTCAATAAAGTTCACGTACCCAAACACATAATTCATCGCATCTTTTGCGGCAACATTGGTTGCGCGCTTGCCGATCACCAAGGCAATTTCAGCTTCACCTTCAAACACACTGGCCGCAACGTCAGGCAGCACCATGGTGTCACCGTGACCAATAATTGCGCCAGGCGCTTTCTGAAAAGCATTGATCGGAGCAGGCGCACTACGCGTACCGTCTTCCATATAATTGACGGCCATGCAATCAATGTTGCCAGGCTTAGGCAGTGGGGGACGAATCCGTACCGAGCTCACAGGCACGCCAGTCCCTTTGCGAACCGCCTCTTCAATTTTGGGACGATAGGCATCAAAGCGTTCAATCAAACCGTTAATGAGATCGTGCGGGCCTAAATGTGGAATATCTGCGACCACCGCTGACACATCAACGACCTGGTCGCCTTTCAAAATGCCAAGTTTGAAATCATTAAAAAATAAAATTTTCATGTTGCACTGTCTCCGAGTTTAATTTTCAAATTTGATATTAGCTTTTCTAAGCGTATTCAGGAAAGTCACGCGACTCGCCAAACCTTCTACCAATAAATCAGCATACTGCTTTGGGGCCCAGATGTGTAGAACTCAGCCGGGCTGGACCAGCACCGCATCAGGAATAGCTCGCATGTCCACATGGCGGATAAAAATGTGGTGCTGAGCTTTGGCCTTTATGCTAGGATAAATCCCATACAAGTGGTGATTAAAAATAAGTGGTTTGAGACAAAGTTGAAGTTGCATTCAGGCGTGGTCCAAAGCTTGGTATCTACCAAGCGATCGATCAGAAGCCCGCCGAATTCTTGCATACAACCAATTGTGCACTTGCAGCAAATGCAGCCCTCCTCGGCCACCGTTACGCCCTCATATCGCCTTTAGCCATGCTGTTCCGGGGCTCGGGTGCAACGAACTTAAGCGTGCGCGAACGCGCGCGATGTATTTGGAGAAAAGTGAAATGGATTTCGGTCATACCAAAGAACAAACTCAGTTACGTTGCGACGTGCTCGATTTTATTCGCACGCACATGACACCTGAGGTGTATGCAGAACTTGATGCAACCGAAGAAGCGCATGAGGCTGGCAAAGGTGAACGCCTGTCTAACAAGCGCGGCCCGTTAGTGACCGCGCTGTATCAAAAAATCGACGACCGCGGTTGGCTCGGTTATAGCTACCCAAAAGAGTACGGCGGCGCCGATGGCGATCGCGTCAGTCAAAATATTATCGAAGAAGAGTTTCAACGTGCAGGCTTACCCATCAGCTTAGTCGGTAGCGGTGCGCCAGCCATCATGGCAGTGGGGACCGAGCAACAAAAGCAACACTATCTGCCTAAGCTCATCAAGATGGAATACTCTTTTGCCTTGGGTTTCACCGAGCCGCATGCCGGCGCTGACTTGGCCGCACTGCGCTGCCGCGCAATTCGTGACGGCGATCACTTTGTGATTAATGGTCAAAAGATGTACACGACCTCGGCCCACCACGCGACACACATGTATCTCATGGCCCGAACGGATCCTGATGCAGGTCGTCATGACGGCATTTCAATTTTCCTTTTCCCGATGGATACGCCCGGCCTCACCGTGCGACCACTTTGGACGATTCAAAACAATCCGCGTGCACCGCGCGGCACCACGTACGGTGATGCGCGCACCAACGAAGTCTTCTTTGAGAATGTTCGCATTCATGAGTCGTGCTTGCTCGGCCGTGAAAACCAAGGCTGGCGTGTGGGCTCGATGGGCTTGAACCTTGATCGCGTGGGCGCCGCGCGCTATTTGCGCTCGGTACGACGCGACGAAGATATCGTGAACTGGGTTAAAGCCAATGACTTTGGTGGCTATGCGCCCAAAGATAATCCCGCTATTCGCGACAAGATTGCCGAGCTATGGATTGAGGCGCAAGTGTGCCGTTTGATGACGATGCGCAGCATGTCAATCGTTGAACGTGGCGGAAACTTTACCTACGAAGGTTCAGCTGAAAAAGTTTGGTCGCCCGAGCACGGTGTCAGAACCACTGAAGCGATTACGCAGATGTTAGGGTCATACGGCACGCTGCTCAATGGCTCGCCGCACGCGGTTGAAAAAGGCGTCTTCGCGCACAACACAATGGGGGCCTTTCAATCGGGCATCAATCACGGCAGCGTACAGATCATGCGTGATCAGGTGGCCAAGCGTGGGCTTGAGATGCCCTCGATGCGTCGCGCAAAAGCGGCTATTAAGTAGGCTGAGGCCTCGGCACCAACGCATTCAACGCTGCGGTCATTGAAAAACATATAGGAATTAAGATGGACGTACTTTTAAACGATGAAGAACAGTTAGTGGCGTCAAGCGCACGCGAGTTTCTCGAAGGAGAATGCTCGACCGCGTTGGTGCGTCAGATGGAAGAAGACCCGATCGGACATCCCCCTGAACTTTGGGCAAAATGCACCGAGATGGGCTGGACCGGCATGTGTTTGGACGAGCAATACGGTGGGCAAGCGCTGCCGCTGACCTATCTTGGTTTAGTGATGCAAGAGGTCGGACGCGCAATGGCACCGATTCCGCTGCATAGCACTGCAGTGACCTCACTCACGATTCAGAAGGCGGGCACCAAGGCGCAATGCCAAAGCGTTTTACCCGGCGTCTCTGAAGGAAAAACAATTTTGACGTGGGCTTTCTCTGAGCAAGACCCACGTTTTTTACCCGAAACAGTCAAAACAACGGCCGTGGAACAAGGCGATCACTTTGTCATCACCGGCAAAAAACTCTTCGTTGATAACTTTGCTGCCTCCAATCAAATTTTAGTGGCCTGCCGCACCGCTCCAGCGTCATCAGACCATGCAGGCCTGTCATTGTTTTTGATCGACTCGAACGCCGCCGGGATCTCTCATGCCCGTCTACGAACCCTGGCAAAAGATCAACAGTGCGAAGTCATTTTTGAGCAGGTGCGCGTACCGAAAGCCAACATGCTCGGCGGCTTAAATCAAGGTTGGCCGATCATGCAAGATCTGCTTGATCTGGCAACCGTGTTGTTATGCACCCAAATTCTAGGCGCTACGCGTATGGATGCAGAGATGGCGATTGATCATTCAAAGTTTCGTGAAGCCTTTGGTCAACCAATCGGTGCCTTTCAGTCGATCCAACATACGTGTGCCGACATGATTATCTCGATCGATGGTGGCGAGCTGCTAGCGTATGAAGCACTTTGGAAAATGGACAATGGTATGCCTGCGCAGGTTGAAGTCTCGCAAGCCAAAGCGTTTTGTAATGACAAGTGCCCTGCGGTCTGTCGCAACTCGCAGTCAATTCATGGCGGCATTGGCTTCATGATGGAATTTGACTTACATCTCTGGTTGCGCCGAGTGACGGCGTGGTCCATGCGCTTGGGCACGAGTTACGAGCATCGCGAACGCATTGCGCATGCGCTACTTGATATGCCTGGCCATGTGGTTTTGGGCCAACCCGTGCCAGTCGTTGCGTAATCGCCTACCCATTATTCGGAGTCAATGCTATGAAATGTCTAGTTTGCGGTAAAGCGATCGACCTCGAAGGGGCCGAATCTAAAACGGGTGAAACCGCCCACGGCGCCAAGGAAATTGATCCCTCTAAAGGTACCCGCCAGTTTCACGATGGCACCTGGTATTACTTTGATTCGCTGAATTGCCGCAGCAAATTTACGGTCAGCCCACAACGCTACCTAATCCCCAAGGCCTAACGCATGCACCTCTACGCGCGCACCGTTTCGATCTTGATGGCATGCTTAGCGCTGCTCTGCGCTGGATCATCGACAAGTTGGGCGCAGAGCTTCCCGAATCGTCCGATTAAACTCGTTGTGCCTTATGTGCCGGGTGGTGGTGCCGACACTGTTGCCCGCGTCATGGCTCAAGGGCTAACCGAAGAACTTGGCCAAACCGTCCTCGTCGAAAACAAGGGTGGCGCCAATACAATTATCGGCACCGAATTCGTTGCAAATTCTTCGCCGGATGGTTACACGCTACTGATTTGCACTACGGCACACGCAATCAATCCAAGTTTGTACAAACTAAATTTCGATACGCTGAAAGCCTTTACGCATGTCACGATGCATCTAGGTGCGAGCTTATTGCTCGTCGTTCATCCCGCTGTACCGGTCAGCAATGTCAGCGAATTGATTGCGCTTGCAAAGGCACAGCCCGGTAAGCTCACCTTCGCCTCATACGGCACGGGTAGTCCTGGGCACCTATCTGGCGAGCTATTCATGAAATTAACAGGTACTGAGATGCTACACATTCCGTATAAGGGTAGCTCACCCTCAATTGCAGATGTCGTCGCGGGTCGAGCCACCATGTCGTTCGCAGTGCTTGAGCCCGTTTTACCGTTTGTTAAATCTGGGCACGTCAAAGCGCTTGGCGTAGTGATGGCAGAGCGTGCGGTGCAACTACCCGATATGCCGACGATCGGCGAAACAGTGCCGGGTTTTGCAATTAGCGGTTTTAACGGCGTATGTGCGCCCTCAGCAACACCCACACCAGTCATTGAACGTCTAAACGCCGGCATCATTAAAGTCATGACCAATCCCGCCGTACGCGATCGTTTAATCAAGAGTGGTTCAGATATTCTTGAACGTCCTTTACCAACACCAGAGTTTGAAGCCTTTGTCCGGCGTGAAGTGTTGCGCTGGCAAAAAATTGTGCAAGATGCCAATGTCAAAGTGAACTAGTCCTTTCAGTAAACGTCCTACCTTTACCTTAATGGGAGATTAAAAATGTCCGCCCTTTCAGACTCACTAAAAAAATATATCGGGATGAAATCCACGACAGAAGTTGCGTGCGATTCTGTCGAGCGTGGTGCTGTGCGTCGCTATGCACAAGCCATCATGTATGAAGATCCGATTTTTGATAAGCCTTGCGCGAACAACGCACGCTACGGCGGTCCTGTGGCGCCACCATTGTTTCCTACACATTTGTCGCGTCGCGCCTTTGGCGTGCCGGATCCAATTCAAGCGAATGCACGCAATGCTGACTTTGATGGCATTGTGGCCGCGACAAGTTCAGGCGGCTTACTTGCCCTTGAGCCACTGAATGGCTATGCACTGCTCAATGGCGGCTCAGAAATTGAATTTTTCCGCTATGCGCGTCATGGTGAAACGGTCAGTCAGACCTCTAGCTATGCAGACATCTCTGAAAAAGAGACAAGTAAGGGTCTCATCGTGCTGGTCGTCACAGAAACTGAATATCGAAACGGTGACGGGGACTTGTTGATCCGTACCCGTCGCACACAAATCCGGAGAAAATAATATGGCACTCGGAACCACTCCCAACTTTGAAGATGTCGCGATCGGCTCTGACATCCCAGGTCTTGAAAAAGGCCCTCTCACCACCGCTCATTTAATGCGTTGGTCTGCTGCCATGGAAAACTGGCACAAGATTCACTACGACAAGCCCTTTGCAATGGAGCACGATAAATTACCGGGCCTGTTGATTAACGGATCTTTGAAGCAACAGTTCGTCATGCAAATGCTGGCTGACTGGGCCGGCCCAAATGGGTGGGCATGGAAAGCGAGCTTTCAGTTTCGTGCGATGAACATCGTTGAAGAAACTGTGCGCGTCTGGGGGCGTGTCACGGCCAAACGCGAAGCCCCCGGCTACGGTTTGATTGATATCGAACTTGGTATCCTCAACGATGCAGGTAAAGAGTCAACCCCCGGTACTGCAACGGTTGCGCTGCCTTATAAAAATGGCAAACCCGTTCCTTATCCCTTTGTTCCACCCGCAGCCTAAGTAGGGTCAGCATGCAATCTGCGTTACAGGGCGTCCGCGTTCTGGATCTGAGTCATGGTATCGCCGGGCCCTTTGCGGCCCGGCTATTAGGCGACTACGGTGCAGACGTTATCAAAATTGAACAGCCCGGCAAGGGTGACTTTGCCCGCTATCTTGCGCCATTGAAAACAGACGCTGCAGCAAGCGAGCAGAGTCTGTTGTTTCAATATTTGAATTGGAACAAACGCAGTGTGGCGCTCGACTTGCGACTGGACTCGAGCCGACCTGTGCTGCGCAAGCTCATTGAGAACAGCGATATTGTGATTGAAAGCTTCAAGCCCGGCAGACTCGAAAGTTGGGGCTATAGCGTTGATCAATTACTCGAATGGAACCCCACACTTGTCGTGACCTCAGTCACGAATTTTGGTCAAACGGGTCCGTATGCGCAATACCGCGCCAGCGACCTGACTCTGCAAGCAATGAGCGGGATCATGGCGATCAGCGGTCAAGTCGATCGCGAACCACTCAAGCATGGCTTATCGCAATCCTTTTATTGCGCGGGCCTGACCGCTGCCTACGCTTCAACCATGGCGTACGCCGCTGCCCAAGCTGATCAATTCGGCGAGCATGTTGATGTCTCGATTCACGAGTGCCTCGCCTCTGAACTTGTATTAAATCAGTCTTACTACGGCTTTTTAGGTGCCGTACAAGGCCGACGCGCCGTGGTGCAAGATCCTTTCGCGGGCGAACCCATTGCAGCACGCAAAGGTTTTCTGGCTTTTCAAACCGGCGGCGGCGCCCCCTTTGAAACGCTCGCCGATTTATTTGGTCGCCCTGAGTTTCGCGAACCCAAATTCGCAAGTCCACCACAGCGTGAAAAGCGTGTACCTGAAGTGCGCGCGTTACTTGAAGAATGCGTACAAGATCGTGACGCCAAAGAAGTATTTCTTGCGGGTGCAACAAAACGACTCCTCATCGGGATGGTGCAAAGTGCAGACGATCTCTTGAACTGCGAACACCTCAACGAGCGCCAAGCGTTTGCTGAGGTCTCACACCCGGCAACAAATACACATTTACAGTTTCCAGCAGAGCTCACTAAGCTTTCAGTTACACCAACAAAAGTGCGGCGGCGCTCACCCATGCTAGACGAACACCGTCATGAAATTCTGGCCACACACCTCGGCCTAAGCGCCTCCGAAATCGCGCACCTTGATGCTCAGACCCGCATGGAACGCCCCTCATGACAAAAGCAAAAAAACTTCCGCTCGATGGTGTGCGCGTTCTGGATTTGTCGTACGTGTTCGCTGTCCCGTATATGGCAGGTTTGCTTAGTGACCTGGGTGCTGAAGTCATCAAGATTGAAGCCCCACACAAGCTTGATCAAACGCGTGGCCGTGCTTTCGGCCCCTATCTTGATAATGATCCTGCGCAAGATCCCTGGAACCGCTCAGGTATTTTTTATGTCGTGAATCGCGGCAAGCGCTCGCTTGCCCTCGATCTTGGTCAAGAAAAAGGCCAAGAGCTCTTTCGTGATTTAGTCCGTAAAAGTGACATCGTGCTTGAGAACTACACCCCTCGCGTGATGCGCAAGTGGGGCCTGAACTACGACGAGCTTAAAAAAATTAAACCTTCGCTGATTATGTTGTCGAATACGGGCTATGGCTCAAGCGGCCCCTGGTCTGCTTTCCCAAGCCAAGGCACCACACTTGAAGCCACAATGGGCGTCACGTTTTACACCGGCTACGAAGGTGACAAGCCCTGGAAAGTTGGGCAATCCTATCCAGACTTTATCGCCTGCTGGGCCGGGATGAATGCGTTATGGGCGGCCATCGTACACATGCGCAAGACAGGCCAAGGCCAATGGATCGACTGCGGCATGTATCAACTTGGGCTGTCGCTCATCCCCGAAGCGCTGATTCAAAAGCAACTTGACGGCACGGATCGCCCACGTATTGGCAATGAAGATCTTGAACACGTTCCAAGTAATTTGTATCGTGCGCGTGGCGATGATCAGTGGATTGCGCTCACTGTTGATTCTGACTTGCGCTGGGCAAAGCTTGCTGCGCTCATGGGTCATGCAGCGCTTGCTCAGGATCCGCGCTACGCCACCGCAGTCGCACGTCGCGCACACCGGCAAGAGGTCAACGAACTCGTCGCGACCTGGGCGATTCAGCACACGGTCGTCGAGTTAATGCCATTGTTGCAAGCGCAGGATATCGCGAGTGGTCCGGTTTTAAATAGTAAAGATTTATTCATTAACGAACATCTTCAACATCGCGGGTTTTATGAACGCGTCGAACATCCTGCGCCGATCGGACCACGCCCAATCATTGGTCGCCCGTACCGGCTACGTTTTCGCGATGCGCATATTAAAAAATCAGGGCCTCGGTTTGGTGAGGACAATGATGCAATTTTGCGCGATGTGCTCGGGATGACATCAGAGCAGATCGCTGAGATTAAAGTCAACAAAGTGGTGTGCGATCTGCCAACCAATCCAGGGATCTCTGGCACGATGGATACGGAGATGATGTTGCGCCTTGGTACGCTTTCAGCCGTTGATAAAGACTATCGCAGCATAATGGGTGTAGACCGTTAAAGGGGTTGCCATGCGACTGTATTCACGCGGTACTTTTGCTGCGCTTTTGCAGTTGGCGTTCACCTTCGCTTGGTGCTCCCTGCCTTCGCTTGCGGTGGCTCAATCTTATCCAAATCGGCCCATTACGTTTGTCGTGCCTTACGGGCCCGCGGGTTCAACCGATCCTATTTCACGACAATTTGCGACACAACTTGAAAAAGTTTTAGGCGTTGAAGTCAATGTCGAAAACAAACCAGGCGGCTCGGGCACAATCGGTTTTGGCATGATTGCTCGAGCCAAACCGGATGGCTACACCATTGGCTTAGGTACGAACAGCATCTTGGCCTATCAGCCGTTGGTCAATCAAAGCTTACCGTTCAAGACACCAGATGCGTATCAGCCAATCGCCAAACTGGGTGTGATGCCGATCATATTGGTCGTACGTGCAGACGCACCCTGGAAAACCTTTGAGGATTTTTTAGCCCACGTCAAAAAGAATCCAAATAAAGTGCGCGCTTCAGTATCGGGTTTGCGAACAGTTCCTGACTTACTCGCCCAAGAATTCAACAGAAATAGCGACCTTAAGCTGCGTACGATTCCGTTCACTGGCGGCAGTGGCGAAGCCTTGCTTGCACTGTTGGGTAATCGGGTAGAGGCCACGCTCTTTACCGGTGCGGTCGGTATTCCGGGGCAAGTGCAAGCAGGAAAAGTCCGCGTACTGGCTGCGTTTAAACAAGGCGTCTATGACCCGGTGCCAGAGGCCGTCTCAACGATTGATCAGGGTTATAAAACTACGCTGTCCGCCCAATTCTATGTCATGGGACCAAAGGGCTTGCCCAAAGAGGTGCTCGACAAGTTGGTGGGCGCCTCTGCCCAAGTCATTAATAGTCCAGAGTACGCCACCTTTGCAAAAGAGGGCTACGCGCTCGACCTCAAAAGTCCAGAAGAACTTGCCGCTGAAATCGTACGTGATACCCAAACCTTTACAGAGCTCTTAAAAATGCTCGATCAAAAACCTTAAACAATTTCTATATGGCAAGTCACTCGATTTCAAAACGTACCGCGTATCTATCAACAGGCGGGCTCGGCTTATTGCTCTCAGCGGGCTATCTTGCGATGGCGACCCAGCTGCCGCTCGGTGAGATGGATGCACCCGGCGCTGGGTTATTTCCAGTGCTGGTCGGGGCCGTTATGCTCTTTGCGAGTGTATCGACTGTGTGGGAAGGTTGGAAAGCAGCACCTGCTGAGGGCATTGAGATGCCCGTTGGACAGGACCGCGCGCGCTTATTCAAGCTCATCGTACTGCTGGCCGTTTACTTTATTACGATGCCCTGGCTAGGTTACTCGCTCAGCAGCTGGGCCTTTGCGATGCTGTTAATGCGTTTATTGTCAACGCTCTCTTGGATCCGCTGTAGTGCATACGCTGCGCTGATCACTGGCGTGATCTATTTTTGCTTTATCTATTTGCTAAAAGTTCCAATGCCAACTTTTGCACTCACCTTTTAAAATCATAGGTCACGCTTGCCATGGATGCACTGGACGGAATTCTTTACGGACTGAGTGTCGCGTTTACCTTCAATAATTTGCTTGCGGCCTTAGTTGGCGCACTTGCAGGGACTTTGATCGGCGTATTGCCTGGTTTGGGCCCGACCGCTGGCATCGCCATGATTTTGCCGTTGAGCTATTCGCTCGATCCAACGAGCGGTCTGATTATGATGGCCGGCATGTTTTACGGCGCAATGTATGGCGGTTCGACCACCGCCATCTTAGTGAACATGCCTGGCGAATCCGCCTCTGTCATCACCTGCATTGATGGTTACAAGCTCACCAAAAAAGGCCGAGCCGGCGCCGTCTTAACGATTGTGGCCGCCGGGTCTTTTGTTGGCGGCGTCATTTCCGTTTTGGGTGTGATGCTTTTTGCCCCCGCCTTAGCTGAGGTTGGCTTATTGTTTGGACCAGCAGAATTTTTTGCGCTCACCGCTGGTGGTCTGCTGCTATTTTCAAGAATCTCGGGCGGGACCCTTGCCGCCGGTATTTTTCCAATGGCGATCGGCTTGATGCTCAGCACTGTCGGACAAGAAGCCGTGACAGGGCAAGACCGTTTTACCTTTGGAATTTCCGATTTGACCCTGGGCGTTGAACTTGTTGCACTTGTCGTGGGGCTGTATGGCATTGCCGAAATCATGAGCGTGGTTGAAACGCTGCAGACTCAGGTCAAACCTTTACCGGTCAAGCTGCGCGATATGTTTCCTTCGCGGCAAGAGTGGCGTCGTTCAGCCGCACCCTTTGGACGTGGCACGATTTTGGGGTTTATCTTTGGCTTACTTCCTGGGCCTTCTGCCACACTCGCTAGTTTTGCCGCCTATCGGCTTGAAAAAGGCGTTTCAAAATACAAACACGAGCTTGGCGAGGGCGCGATCGAAGGAGTAGCCGGACCGGAGACTGCCAATAACGCAGCCGCGACGTCCTCGATGGTACCGTTGTTGGCCTTGGGGATTCCGTTTGGTCCGGTCACGGCCTTGATGCTCGCCGCCATGATGGTGCACGGTGTACAACCCGGCCCCATGATGATGACGGCGCACCCTCAGGTTTTTTGGGGTGTGATCGCCTCGATGCTCGTGGGCAATGTGATGCTCGTCATTTTAAATGTGCCCTTGGTCAGCGTATGGGTCAGTTTGTTGCGCGTACCCAATCATATTTTCTTACCCATTATTTTGATGATGGCTTCAATCGGTTGCTACAGCGTACGCAACAGCATGCTTGACGTCGGGATGCTGCTGATCGTAGCGGTGATTGGTTACACGCTGCGCAAGCTTGAGTTTCAATTAGCACCGATGGTCGTGGGCCTGGTGCTCGGGCCGTTGATTGAAAAACATATGCGCGAAGGGCTTTTCATGAGTCTGGGTGAAATCTCAGTTTTCTACACCAGCCCGATTGCCATCGTGATTTGGACACTCGTGATCGTCGTACTGCTACTTGAACCTCTGCGCCAACTTGCCGCGCGGATGCTGGGGATCAACATCAAAAAAATTATTCCTGAGAGCTCTGAGTAATATGAAAAATCTTCTTGAACCCTTTCGTTTTCGTAACGGCGTGAGTGCGCCCAATCGTCTGGCGCTTGCGGCACTTACCAATTCCCAGAGCCATGCGGACGGCACGCTAAGCGATGACGAACTACATTGGCTCAACCTCAGAGCTGAAGGCGGCTTCGGAATCATTACCTCGTGCGCAGCACATGTCTCTAAGCTTGGTCAAGGTTGGCCAGGCGCACTTGGGATTTCTGATGACCTGCACATACCAGGCTTAACTCGACTCGCCGATCAAATGCATCAACGTAAGAGTCTGGCCTTAATGCAGATTTTTCATGGTGGTCTGCGCGCTGACCAAACCGTCTGTGGCGGGCGACCCATCAGCTCAAGCGATGGCGGCCCCACTGGTGCACGTCCAGCTACAGAACAAGACCTTGAACAAGTCATCGAAGACTTCGCGCGGGCGGCCGAACGTGCGCACGCTTCGAAAATGGATGGCATTGAAATTCACGGTGCCCACGGATATCTGTTTACGCAATTTTTAAGTAATACAGAAAATCAACGAACAGACCGTTGGGGTGGCTCGTACGAGAATCGCGCGAGGCTGCTACGCAAAACGGTACAGGCCATCCGCGCTCGTGTACCAAAGGATTTTGTCGTCGGCGTCAGAATTTCTCCTGAAGATGGTGGTAATGCACGCGGCATCGATCTAGATGAAAGC
>CAIYCP010000256.1 GCA_903924715.1 uncultured beta proteobacterium | reverse complement strand
GGCGCTGGTTGCTGACTTTTCGGGTTTAACCCGTGACCGTCACTATGGTGAGGGTCGTGTCGGAGACAAACCCTTTATTGTGGTGGATACAGGCGGCTTTGAGCCCGTTGCAAAAACGGGCATCTTGCACCAGATGGCGCGTCAAACCAAACAAGCGATTGCTGAAGCAGACGTTGTGATTTTTTTGGTGGATGCGCGTGCAGGCTTAAATGCGCACGATCACGATATCGGTCGTTTGTTGCGCAAGCTCGGCCAACGTGCAGTGCTCTGTGTGAACAAAGCCGAAGGTATGGCCCACGGCAGTGCGATTGCAGAGTTTCATGAGCTTGGCTTAGGCCAGCCTTATGCAATCTCAGCGGCGCATGGTGATGGTATTGGTGATTTGATTGAACATGCGCTTGAGGGGCTAGGCCAAGAACCCGAGCTAGAAGATTTTGACGCTGATGACGCTGAACCTAGCGCCGAAGCGCTTAAAAGCGATTTTTTTGAACCCGTTGAAGTCGTTGATCACCGCATTAAGCTTGCGATTGTTGGCCGGCCAAACGTGGGCAAGTCGACGCTGATTAATACCTTGCTGGGCGAAGAACGCGTAATTGCGTTTGATATGCCCGGCACGACGCGCGATGCCATTGAAATTGAGTTCGATCGCGGTGGCAAAAAATATACTTTGATCGACACGGCGGGCTTGCGTAAGCGTGGCAAAGTGTTTGAAGCGATCGAAAAGTTTTCGGTGATTAAAACTTTGCAAGCCATCGAAGCGAGTAATGTCGTGTTGCTGATGATTGACGCGCAGCACGAGGTGTCGGATCAAGACGCGCACATTGCGGGCTTTATTCTTGAGACGGGCCGTGCGTTGGTCGTGGCCATCAATAAGTGGGATGGGCTCGATAGCGAACAGCGCGAACGCATTCAGCGCGAATTTGATCGCAAGCTCAGGTTTTTATCGTTTGCGCGGCAGCACACGATCTCGGCGTTGCGCGGGCAGGGCGTCACTGCTGTCCTAAAGTCAGTGAATCTTGCGCACGCAGCCGCCTTTACGAAGCTGTCAACGCCTCGCCTCACGCGTGAGTTGCAGGCTGCGGTTGAACAGCAACCGCCGCCACGCAAGGGGATTTTCAGGCCCAAAATGCGTTATGCCCATCAGGGCGGTCAAAATCCGCCACTGATTATTATCCACGGCAATGCGCTGGATGCGATTTCTGATTCGTATCGTCGCTATCTTGAGGGGCGCTTTCGCGATGCGTTCGAGCTTGCGGGCACTCCCTTGCGCATTGAGTTCAAGTCTTCGTTTAACCCTTACGCAGATAACTAAGTCCTATGAGTCGCTACTGGAACAAAATTGTTGCCACGCTAGATCCCTATACGCCAGGCGAGCAGCCTCGCATCCAAGATCTTGTGAAGCTCAATACCAATGAGCATCCTTATGGCCCTTCGCCCAAGGTGTTAGCTGCGATCGCTGCGCACACCAACGACAGCCTGCGTCTGTATCCTGATCCAACTGCGGCAGTATTGCGTCAAGCCATCGCTAAACGTTTTACGTTGAAGCCTGAACAGGTTTTTGTGGGTAATGGTTCAGACGAAGTCTTGGCGCATGTATTCCATGCCTTGCTTAAGCAAGAGGCGCCGGTGTGGTTTCCTGATATTACGTATAGTTTTTATCCGGTTTACTGTGGTTTGTATCAAATCGCCCACCGGGCGATCCCGCTTGATGCGCAGTTCAAGATCCGTGTTGAAGACTACTTGCCCAATGGCGCGCAAGGCACGGCAGGCGGAATTATTTTCCCCAATCCCAATGCGCCCACGGGTTGCGCGCATGTGCTGTCAGACGTCGAACGGATCGTGGCGGCTAACCCGGATATCGTGGTTGTTGTTGATGAAGCGTATGTTGATTTTGGCGCTCAAACCGCGGCATCGTTGATTGATCAATACCCAAATCTTTTGGTTGTGCACACGCTATCTAAATCGCGTTCGCTGGCTGGTTTGCGTGTGGGCTATGCGCTGGGTCACCCTGATCTGATACAGGGCTTAGATCGCGTCAAAAACAGCTTTAATTCGTATCCCCTAGATAATCTTGCGCTGGCCGGTGCGACGGCGGCAATCGAAGACGAAGAGTATTTCGAACAAAGCCGTCAGGCTGTGATTCGTTCGCGTCAAGCGCTTGTGCAACGATTAACCGCATTAGGTTTTGAAGTATTGCCCTCTGCCGCAAATTTTGTTTTTGCACGGCACCCTGCGCATACAGGTGAAAGCCTAGCCACCAACTTGCGCGCCAGAAACATACTCGTTCGTCACTTTAATAAACCTCGCATTGCTGATTTTTTACGCATCACGATCGGCACAGACTTGCAAAGTGAAAAGTTGTTGAACGCGTTGGGCGAGATTTTAAAAAAATAAATTTCAAATGCAGTCATTTGATTTAATCGACACTTGTCTCGATTAATTGGTAACGAATTGTGTCTTGTTCTAGCTAAGCACGGGAAAACCCTGTAGAGTAGGGGTCTTGGATTGGAAAACATGCATATCTTTGCAAAAGCCCAATTCGTCACACCGCAACATACGGAGCCTGCCAATGAGCAATAAAGGACAAACGTTACAAGACCCCTTTCTGAACGCATTGCGTAAAGAACATATTCCAGTTTCGATTTACCTCGTAAACGGGATCAAACTTCAAGGGCAAGTCGAATCATTCGATCAATACGTTGTGTTGCTACGTAACACTGTTACGCAAATGGTTTATAAGCACGCAATTTCAACGGTTGTGCCTGCGCGTGCCGTTACGCTTCCTTCAGATGGTTCTGTTGATGTTGGCGTAGACGCCGCAACTGAATAATCCATACGGTTCGCGCTATTTCGGTCTTCTTCACTTTTCGTTTCGCTAATACAGCCAAGCATGCTTGCATGCTTGGCTTGATCTTCTCGTGCGCGCGCTGATTATTAGTGTTGACTTGGGTGCGCCCGATTATCTGGCGCATGCTCAAGAATTTGACATGCTGGCCAAAGGTGCTGGGGCGCAAGTTGTGGGCACGCTCACTGCGCGTCGTCAGCGCCCAGATGCGGCTTACTTTATCGGTTCAGGCAAGGTGCAAGAGGGTGTCTTGCTTGCACAAGAGCTTGAGGCTGAAGTCATTCTGTTTGATCAGCCGTTATCGCCAGCGCAACAACGTAACCTTGAACGTCAATTCAACCTGCGCGTCGTTGATCGGGTTGCATTGATTTTAGATATTTTTGCCTTGCGCGCTAAAAGCCACGAAGGTAAGTTGCAAGTTGAACTTGCTCAGCTTCAGCACTTGTCCACGCGGCTCACCAGGATGTGGTCGCACCTTGAACGTCAGCGCGGTGGTATCGGTATGCGCGGCCCGGGTGAATCGCAGCTTGAGATGGATCGCCGCATGATCGGTGGCAAAGTTCGCTTATTGCGCGAACGACTCGAACGCGTGCAGCGCCAACGCACCACGCAGCGTCGTTCTCGCGTGCGCGGCGGTACGTTATCCGTGTCGTTGGTGGGTTACACCAACGCAGGTAAATCAACCTTGTTCAATGCCATGACACGTGCGGGTGCTTTTGCAGCAGATCAATTGTTTGCAACGCTTGATACCACGACGCGGCGTGTGTGGATTGAGGGTGCTGGGCAAATTACCCTTTCGGATACTGTGGGATTTATTCGCGACTTACCGCTTACACTGATTGCTGCTTTTAGGGCAACGCTCGAAGAAGCCATTCAAGCCGATCTTGTGTTGCATGTCATCGACGCCGCTAGCCCTCAACGCGATGAGCAGGTGGCCGAGGTTGATAAGGTTTTAGTGGATATTGGTGCCGCTGAAATCCCGCGGATTTTGGTCTACAACAAGATTGATCTTGCAGGCCTTGAACCGCGAATTGAAACCGATGCGCATGGTACGATTTGTCGAGTATTTCTGAGTGCTCAGCAGCGCTTAGGTTTAGATGGTTTACGTAGTGCGATTAGTCAGTTTGCTTTAAATATGGAAAACAATGCGACTTCTATCCCGAATATTCAATCTTAACGATCCCGGTTGGGGTCGTGGACAAGGCGGCAACGGTTCCGAGCCGCCCAAAAAGCCTGAACAAGGCAATGGCCCCCCTGATCTCGATCAAGTCTGGCGCGACTTTAATAATCGCCTGGGCTCCTTGTTTGGTCGCGGTAAAGGTGGTGGCGGTTCGCGCCCCAATCAAACGTCTGGCCCCAGTGGCCCCACACCCCGGCAGTCTAAGATTGGCTTGGGTGTCCTCGTTGCTGGCGGTGTTGCGTTGTGGCTAGCAAGCGGGTTTTTTATTGTGCAAGAAGGTCAGGTTGCTGTGTTGACGCAATTTGGCAAATATAAAAGCACAGCTCAAGCGGGTTTTCAGTGGCGAATCCCGGCTCCGATTCAAGGGCACGAGATCGTCAATATTTCTCAATTGCGTACCTTTGAAGTTGGGTTTCGCGGTAACGCACGTAATCGTGTCTTACCCGAGGCCTTGATGCTCACTGAAGACGAAAACATCGTTGATGTGCAGTTTGTGGTGCAGTACCGTCTGCGTGCCGATGGTGCGCCAGACTATATCTTTAAAACCAAAGATCCAGACGAATCTGTGCGACAAACCGCTCAAGCAGCGATGCGCGAAGTGGTTGGTAAAAAACCGATGGATAAAGTGTTGTACGAAGAGCGTGCTGCGATTGCGGTCGACGTGCAAAAACTGATGCAACAAATTCTTGATCGCTATAAAACGGGTGTCCAGGTCAGCAGCGTTGCTATTCAAAACGTGCAACCACCCGAGCAAGTGCAAGCGGCGTTTGATGATGCCGTCAAAGCGGGTCAAGACTTAGACCGTCAAAAGAACGAAGGTCAAGCCTATAGCAACCAAATCGTGCCAATGGCTGCCGGGCAAGCGTCTCGCATGCTTGAGCAGGCCGAGGGCTACCGAGCACGTGTTGTCGGTACCGCCACGGGTGATGCCGCACGGTTTAGCAGCGTGCTGGCCGAATACACCAAAGCGCCGGGCGTGATCCGCGAGCGTATGTATCTTGAAACCATGCAGCAGATGTTTGCCAATGCAAGCAAGGTCTTGATTGATACCAAAGGCTCAAACAATATGCTGTATCTGCCGCTCGATAAGATTACGCAGCAAGTGGCCCAAGATTCGTCGCGTACAGCGGCGAGTTCGGGCATGACGACGGTGCCGCTGGTTCCTCCGGCGTTGGTGCCCTCTACCTCCTCGCCTGCTCGCCCTGCGGTGCAAGGTTCCCCCAACTCGCTGACGCGTGATCGCGGCAGCCGCTAAGCAGAGGACAGATCATGAAAAGATTATTTCCCCTGTTGATCGCACTGGTCATCGGCCTCATCGCTTTATCTTCCTCAGTCTTCATCGTGCGCGAGCGCGATTACGCAGTGGTGTTTGCACTGGGCGAGGTTAAAAAGGTTGTTTCTGAGCCCGGCTTGTATTTCAAGTTGCCACCTCCGTTTCAAAATGTGGTGACGCTTGATAAGCGTCTGTTAACCATTGACGCGCAAGATGCCGAGCGAATCCAAACCTCTGAAAAGAAAAACCTGCTGATCGACTCGTTCGTGAAGTGGCGTATTGCCGATCCTAAGTTGTATTACGTCACCTTTGGCGGCAACGAACGTGCAGCCCGCGAGCGTTTGCAAGCGCAAATCCGCGATGCCTTGAACGCTTCGGTCAACATCCGTACCGTTAAAGACGTGGTGTCACTTGAACGTGAAGTCATCATGAACGAAGTGCTGACCAACGTGGTTAAACGCGCTGAAGCCCTGGGCGTTCAAATTGTCGATGTGCGACTCAAGCGCATTGAGTTTGCCCCCGAGATCTCTGAATCCGTGTTTCGCCGTATGGAATCCGAGCGTCTGCGCGTGGCCAACGAGGCGCGCTCGATCGGTGCGGCAGAAAGTGAAAAAATCCGTGCTGAAGCTGATCGTAAGCGTGAACAGATCGTGGCAGAGGCCTACGGGCGTGCTCAGGCGATTATGGGTGAGGGCGATGCAGTTGCGGCGGGTATTTATGCCAAAGCCTACGGTGCGGACTTAAGCTTTTACAGCTTTTACAAAAGCCTTGAGGGTTACCGGGCGGCGTTTGGCAAGCAGGGCGATGTGCTCGTGGTTGACCCAACCTCTGAGTTCTTCAGATACCTGAAGTCATCGTCCGGAAAATAACCTAAATCTGGCGGCAACGGCCCCGTGCGCGGGGCCGTAACACGCTTGCCATAATAGGTATAATACGATGTAAGCTTTAACGATTGTTCTGGCGGCTTGCCGGGCTTACGCCCCAAGCCGCTTTTCGTTTGGGCGACACTTTTTAAACTTTTAGCTACTCCCCTATGAAAGGTAATTGGTTACTGCCCGAAAGCCTGGCTGATATGTTGCCGGCTGAGGCGCGCCGAATCGAAGAGCTACGCCGTCAGTTGCTCGACTTGTTTCGTACCTACGGGTTCGAACTGGTGGCACCGCCTTTGGTTGAATACATTGATTCGCTGCTCTCAGGTACGGGCAGCGATCTAAATTTGCGCACTTCAAAGTTGGTAGATCAGTTATCGGGTCGCACGCTTGGCGTGCGCGCCGACATGACGCCTCAGGTCACGCGTATTGATGCGCACTTGTTAAATCGTGCTGGCGTCACGCGGCTATGCTATTGCGGCCCAGTGCTGCACGCGCGCCCCGCTGGCTTGTTGTCTAGCCGCGAGCTGCTACAGATCGGGGCCGAAATCTTTGGCCATGCCGGTTTTGAAGCTGATCTAGAAATCATTCGTCTTGCGCTCGAAAGCGCAAGATTGGCTGGCGTTCACACCTTGCGTCTTGATTTGTGCCACGCTGGTTTAGTACGTAGCCTGCTCGAGGCCGACCCCGAGGCGCAACAACGTGCCGACGAAATCATGGCACTGCTGCGCGACAAAGACTTGCCTGGGCTTGCTGAGCTAGGCGAGGGCCCGCATGCCTTGTGCAAGCAAACCGTTCAGGCGCTGCTGTGGTTGCCCAAGCTGTATGGCGATCACACGGTGATTGCCCGTGCGCGCGAGGTTTTACCGGCGCTGCCAGGTGTGGTGTCTGCCCTAGATACCTTGGCCCAAGTGCTTGGTGCGCTCGATGACGTCTCAGTGGGTATTGACCTGGCTGATGTCGGTACCTATGGCTACCACTCAGGCGTCACGTTTTCGATTTATGCCGATGGCTGGCACGATTCGCTGGTGCAGGGCGGGCGTTACGACAATGTGAGCTTGGCCTTTGGTCGGGCGCGCCCAGCAACAGGGTTTAGCCTTGATTTGCGCAAGCTTGCAGGTGGTTTGTTGCCTGCGGTGCCGTCACCGGCGATTCGTGCGCCTGCGGGTCAAGACCCTAAACTGCGTGCAGCCATTCAGGCGCTTCGGTTAGCGGGTGATATTGTGGTGCAGGTGTTTCCGGGCGAACAGGCCACCCATGATGAATTTGTTTTTGACCGCGAACTTGCATTGCACAGCGGTCAATGGAAAGTGCAAAACGTTGTATAGGCTCTGGCCTGCTTGATCAGTCAATGATTGGCAGCGCACCAGGGGTTTAATGTTGATTTTTAATTAGTCTGTTTACCTGACATGAGCAAGAACATCGTAGTAATCGGCACACAATGGGGTGACGAAGGCAAGGGCAAAATTGTTGACTGGCTCGCCGAGTCGGCGCAGGGCGTCGTTCGGTTTCAGGGCGGTCACAATGCTGGCCATACGCTTTGGGTCAATGGCAAAAAAACCATTCTGCGGTTGATTCCTTCGGGCATCATGCATCCTTCGGTCACTTGCTACATCGGTAATGGCGTAGTGCTGTCACCCGAAGCCTTGCTTAAAGAGATTTCTGAGCTCGAAGCCGCTGGTTTAGATGTACGTTCGCGTCTCAAAATCTCTGAAGCCTGCCCACTCATTTTGCCGTATCACGTGGCCTTGGATCAGGCCCGCGAAGCGCGCCGTGGTGAGGCCAAGATTGGCACTACCGGCCGTGGTATTGGCCCGGCGTATGAAGATAAAGTCGCGCGCCGTGCGTTGCGCGTGCAAGATTTGTTTGATCCTAGCGGCTTTCGTAGCAAGGTTGAAGAAGTACTCGACCTGCACAATTTTGTGTTGACCCAATATTTGGGTGCGCAAGCTATTTCGGTTCAAGAAGTCGTTGATCAAGCCATGGCGTTGGCACCGGCCATCGCGCCGATGGTGGCCGATGTCAGTAGTGAACTCTTTGCAGCACAACAAGCGGGTCATCATCTGTTGTTTGAAGGCGCCCAAGGGGCTTTGTTGGATGTGGATCATGGCACCTATCCCTACGTCACCAGCAGTAACTGCATTGCAGGTGCAGCGGCCGCAGGCGCAGGCGTGGGCCCACAAACTTTGAACTATGTGTTGGGCATTACCAAGGCCTATGCCACGCGTGTGGGTTCGGGTCCGTTTCCAACCGAGTTGCTCGATGACGTGGGCGCGCGTTTGGCCAGCGTTGGTAAAGAATTTGGTTCGGTTACAGGTCGACCCCGTCGCTGCGGTTGGTTTGATGGCGCGGCGCTCAAACGCTCGGTGCGTTTAAATGGTATCTCTGGCCTGTGTATCACTAAGCTCGACGTGTTAGATGGTTTAGAAACCCTCAAGATGGGTGTGGGCTACGAGATCGACGGTAAGTTTTGCGATGTGCTGCCCTACGGCTCAGCTGCGGTTGCGCGTGCCAAACCCGTGCTTGAAGAAATGCCTGGCTGGACAGAAAGCACCGTGGGCGTAACAGAACTGGCACGCCTGCCACTGAATGCGCAACGTTATCTGAATCGCATGGCCGAAGTCTGTGGCGTGCCGATCGATATGGTCTCAACAGGCCCCGATCGTAACGAAACGATTTTGATTCGCCACCCCTTTAAGTCGTAAGCGCTGAACGCATGACCCAAACGAACGCGCGCGATCTTTGGGTCAGTTGGGAGCAGTACCACGACCTCATCGAGCAACTGGCTGTGTTGCTTGGGCAAGCCGACTTTAAATTTAATCACCTCGTCTGTTTGGCCCGCGGTGGTTTGCGCATCGGCGACGTCTTATCCCGCGTCTTTAACGTTCCGCTGGCTATTTTGGCCACCAGCAGTTATCGGGCGGGGGCGGGCACCGAGCAGGGTGCCCTAAATATTGCACCGTCGCTTACCTCAACCGGCGGCGCGCTGGCAGGCAAGGTGTTACTGGTGGATGACTTGGCGGATTCAGGCGCAACCTTTGCGGGGGTGCTGCCGTATTTGCGGCAGGCCTACCCCGAGATTACTGAGATTCAAACGGCCGTCTTGTGGCATAAGGCTGGCTCAGCGGTCAAACCCGACTTCGTGGTTTCAGCGCTTGCTGGCAATCCTTGGATCCATCAGCCCTTTGAGGCGTACGACACACTGGGTATCGCCAAACTGACAGAAAAGTGGCACCTAAAGCACCAAAAATAGCGTAATTGTGCTATGATCGAAGGCTGTTCTGCTGAAGCTTTGGCTGTTTTTAACGCTTGCCGCAGCTTGTTTAGCTAGATTTATTCGCTGTTTAACTCATTTTTTACGTCTCGCACCCTATGCCTATCGTTCGTCTGAAAGAAAACGAGCCCTTTGAAGCCGCTTTGCGTCGCTTCAAACGCACAATTGAAAAAACCGGTCTCTTGACCGAGCTGCGCGCCCGCGAATTCTATGAAAAACCCACTGCTGAGCGTAAGCGCAAGCAGGCTGCTGCTGTTAAGCGCCATTACAAGCGCATCCGTAGCCAGCAATTGCCTCCGCGCATGTTTTAATTCGTGGCGCATCGTCTGATGCGCTGCTTACGTACGGCCTAAGCGTTGATCCCAGATTCATTTATCCAGGATCTTCTCGCCCGTGTTGACGTGGCGGATGTTGTTGGGCGCTACGTACAGTTAAAAAAAGGCGGCATCAACCTACTTGGGTTGTGTCCCTTTCATAACGAAAAATCTCCCTCGTTTACCGTTAGTCCAACCAAACAGTTTTATCACTGCTTTGGCTGCGGCGCGCATGGCAGTGCAATCACCTTTTTAATTGAGCACACAGGCGCCAGCTTCCCTGAGGCCGTCCGAACCCTAGCTAGTGCGGTTGGGATGACGGTTCCTGAAGAAAATCGCTCGCCTGGCCAAAAGGCGGCCACTGCCCGACGCAAAGAAGAGGTGTCGCAGCACACCAAGGTGCTAGAACTGGCACAAACTCATTACCTGGCGCAACTGCGCGAAACCCCCGCCGCGATTCGGTATCTAAAACAGCGTGGCTTAACGGGCGAAATCGCCAAAGAGTTTGGCCTGGGTTGGGCCGGCAACGATCGCCAAGGCTTGGCCAAGGTGTTTACGCGTTATGACGATGCGATGCTGGTAGAGGCCGGTTTGGTGATCGAGTCTGAAGACGGGCGACGGTACGACCGGTTTCGTGAGCGGGTGATGTTTCCGATTCGAAACATCAAAGGCGAAATTGTAGGTTTTGGTGGCCGCATCATCGGTAAAGGCGAACCTAAATACCTGAATTCACCAGAAACCCCTGTGTTTTCAAAGGGTAACGAGCTGTATGGCTTGTTTGAGGCACGCACAGCGATTCGCGCCGAGGGTTGCGTGATCGTGGTTGAGGGGTATATGGATGTGGTCGGGTTGGCGCAACTAGGTGTGCGCAATGCGGTCGCAACCCTGGGTACGGCGACCACACCCACCCATATTCAAAAGCTGCTCCGCTCAAGCGATAAGGTGATCTTTAGCTTTGACGGCGACGGAGCAGGGCGCCGCGCTGCGTGGCGGGCCTTGCAGTCTTGTTTACCCCTATTGCGTGATGATATTTCTATCCGGTTCTTATTTTTACCCACCGAGCACGATCCTGATAGTTATATCCGGGAGTTTGGCGAACAAGCCTTTCGTGCCTGCTTAGCTGAGTCTGATGCCTTATCGACGTTTTTCTTAAACGAGTTGGCCTCGCGCCACGCCTTAAAAGAAGTCGAAGGTCGTTCAGCACTGGTGCACGAGGCTCGGCCGCTATTGGCGTTGATCCCGGCCATTACGCTTAAAGTGCAGTTACAAAATGAATTTGCACGCCTGGTGCAGTTAACGCCTGAAGAACTAGGCGTTTTACTTGAAAAAGAAACCAGCCCACCCCTCGGTGGTTTGCCTGCAGTGGGGCAAGGGATTACGGGCGCAAAGGGCCGGGGGCGGGTCGATTCCCCAGGGGGTGCTACTGCGCCGGGCGCGTCGAGCACGGCACCTGGTGAGCCTGGTGCACCTGAAGAGCAAGACTATCAAGAACCCCCAGGCTTCATGCCTAGCGCAGGTCGCGGTCGCGTTGCGTCGCGTGCAGTGCCTGGGCGTGTTGATCGGCGCGCGGTGGCCCCCATGGCCAAGCGTTTGCTTCGCTTGTTGTTAACCCATCCCGAACTTGTTGACGTCATGGGTGAGCAACAGCTTGAAATTCTTGAACGTGGACCCCATCTTGAAATGGTCAGAGAGTTGATCGTGCTGGCGCAAGCCAGTGGCGCGCGCCACGTGGGTGCTCTGATCCAGGCGTCTGACCCAGGGGCCGACCTTGGGGTGCTGATGGCCTCGGTGGCTGAAGACTTGATGGCCCAAGAGCCTTTGCCTAATCCCCAAGGCGAGTGGGAAGACGCTTTACGGCGGATTGAGCTCGAAAGCTTAAAAAATGAGCAACAAGTGCTCATTTCTGAGGGTTTAAATAATTTGCAATCTCAGCAAAATTATCGGGAACTTTCTTCTCGCATCACCCGTCTAATTTGGGTGATTGAAACCAGCAAGGCCCGCTGAACTGGTTAAAATACAGGTTTTACGTAGCCCAAGCGTTTGTTTTTTTTATCTGGGCCAAATCGTGCTTTAAAGCACACCCTCCATACAAAAGAGCACCCTAATGACTCGATCCGTCGGCATCAAAAAAACCATGGCAGCTGCAACGCCTAAACCCAAAGCAACTGTCAAGCCTACGGCTAAACCTAGCGTTAAAAAACCCTCAGCCCCTGTTAAGGCAAGTGCCAAGCCCGCGGCCAAAGCCGTGGCTAAGCCTGCCGCAACACCGGTTAAACCCAGCAAGCCTGTGGCAAAAGCGCCCCCAAAGGCCGCGCTTGTCGCGGCAAAAGCGGGGGCGGCAAAGCCAGCCTCAAAATCCGCAGCAAAAACTGCAGCACAGTCAGTCAAGGAATCAATGAAGTCGGCGTCACCCAGCAAAGCAAAAGTCTCTACCCCCGCAGCCCCTGCAAAACCCGCAAGCAAGGCCGCAGCAAAACCCGCTGCAAAAGCAACGCCCAAAGCCGCAGCGCCTTCAGCCAAGCAGCCCGCGGGCGCCAAGGCAGTTACGCCTAAAGCCCCAGCAGCTAAAGCCGCACCCGCTAAAGCCGCCCCCGCTAAAGGCGCTCCAGTCAAAGCTGGCCCGGTTAAAGCAGCCGCGGCACCCGCAGGCGCCAAACCAGCTGCCCCAACTAAAGCAGCTGCCGGCAAAGCAGCCCCAGCGGCTAAGCCGTTGCCTGCCAAGGCACCGCCTCCGGCACCGATTTCGGCAAAGGCACCTGGCAAAGTTGATGTGTCTAAACCGCCACCACCCGTTGATGATGGTGATGGCCCGCCTAAAAAGGCCGCTGGCCGTCCGCCAGGTGGTACGGGCCGTCGCCCTGGGCGCCCTTCAAAAAATCCTAACAACAACAGCGACAGCGAGTTTGGTGATTCGGGCGATGGTGAGCACGAAGCCGAGGTCTTGCCTGAACTGAAACCGGTTAAACGCGGCAAACGCGCAAAAGGCGAGGGCAAAGACCTGATCGCCCGCGGCCCCGTTACCCCTGAAGAATACGAAGCACGCCGTAACCGCCTCAAACTGCTGATCAAGCTTGGTAAAGATCGCGGCTATTTAACGTATGGCGAAATCAACGACCACTTGCCTGATGACTTGGTGGATGCTGAAGCGATTGATGGCATTATCAGCACGTTTAGCGACATGGGGATCGCGGTCTATGACCAAGCCCCTGATGCTGAATCGTTGTTGTTAGGCGAAAACGCACCGGTTGCCACCTCAGACGATGATGTTGAAGACGAAGCCGAAGCCGC